>NZ_JAKUEU010000033.1:0-52821 GCF_022663075.1 Bacillus cereus group sp. BfR-BA-01441 | reverse complement strand
AAGCCAGACACTGGGACAGATAACGGTAGCAATTCAAAAACTATTGAAAGTACAACGAATCAAGTTGTACATCAAAAAGCAGAAGTATTAACAAAAAACATATCTAGTGTATTAATAAAAGAAGCAGTAGATACAGTCGAAAGTTATCAAGGTTTAATGAGCCTTTACGAAATGTATTATGGGATTGATTTAAGAACGAAAGATGTAGGTCCTAAGTTAGAAGAGGGAAGTTTAGATGCAATTGCGACGGATCAATCTTTGTACTACGTATTAAATAAACAAAGCTTAATTGATTTAATTTCAAATCTTGTTTCATCAAGTATTACTACAGAAATAAAGCAAGATATGTCAGGTTTAAAACAAAAAATAAACTCTTATCAACAATCTATTACTAGTGCGGATCAAAATTCTATGCTACTAGCGGAGAAATTAAATGGAACGACGCAACAAGCAACTAGTATGAATGAAAATTTAGGAGAGTATGTAAAAGGTTTAGCGAAATGGCGTGAGAATAGCTTAAAGCTAGTTGAAGAGCAGCAAGTATTAACAACAAATCATGCTGGTGAGCAAACAGCTATTTTATCGTTAGATTCTGGTATTAAATCATTAATGATGCAAAGTCAGTCATTGGTCGAAAGTTCGAAACATAGTTTAGCAACTTCAGACGATGTATATAAAACATTTGATCAAATCAATGGACAAGCAAAAGAAATTCAAGACAGCGGAACGACAATTGTTTCAAAAGCTGATTTATTATTAAACGACTTTACGAAGAAAATGGAAGATGATAAATCATTCTCCAAAAACTTTACGAAAATTTTAGCGAATAGTCGTATTGGAGATCGTCAAAATGAAATGCTATATGACTTTTTAGCTAGTCCAGTTCAAAAGCAAAATGATGGAGTAATTGTAGCAGGTAATGCTTTTACACCGTACTTAATTGTATTAACTTGTTTCATTGTTGCATTATTTACAGCATACGCAATTGCGAATCAAGAAAAGAAACGAATGCAATCAGATCATTTTGAAGAGAAATTCTCATTAATTGATATGAATGTACCAACTACAGTAGTAGCTTTCGGTATATCAATTGTGGAAGGGATTAGTATAGGTATCATTTCTGGGCGTCTTTTAAAGTTCGGTCAGGATCAAAGTTTACTATGGATTGCGTTCATCACATTTATTATGATGGCGTTTGTATTGGTCTCAACCTACTTATTACGACAAATAAAAATGGTAGGTATGTTTATACTATTAGTATTTTTAAGCATGTACCTATTTTTAACTGAGGCAGTTGGAAGTAAAGTAGATCAAATGTCCTCTGTCGGAAAGATACGTCAATTCTCACCGCTTCAGTATATAGAAAGTTTTCTAAATGATTTTATTAGTGGTAAAGATACTGGGAAAGTTATTTTTGTCGTATTGTTTGTAATTGCCATTATTGGATTGGTTAGTAATCTATTTGTATGGCATAAGAAATGGGAGGAAAAAGAAGTAAATGATCAAACAATGGAGCATAGTGGCTAAGTTATCATTTCTCTCTATCCTTTTACTGTTTGTCGCGCTACCGATAAGGAGCGCGGCTGACAGTTATCTTGGTGATGATGGGAAGATTAAGTTTAAAGTGGATCGACTTGAAGAAAGCGACCAAGAAAAAAATAAAAAGGAACATAAGGAAACAGAATTAGATAAAGCATCGATTGAGTTATTTAACAAAGATATAGAAGAAGAAATTGAGAAAAAGAAAAAGAAAGAACAAAAAGATATGGAAGCTTTGCGAGATTCTCTTTTTATAAAACAAAAAGAGAATAATAGTGTTAAAGATACGAAAAATAGTTTGTTTAGCAGTGAATACATTGTCAGAAAAAGTGCAGATGAAGTAGCAAGTAATGAAACAATGAATGAAGAGCCAATTAGTATAACAATAATATTATTATTTGGCGGCGGCATTCTACTTATTTGCATCGGTATTTATACAGTTCTTCGTAAAAGTTGGAGGTAAAGCGATGGCAATACAAACACATATCAATGTGACAGTAGATTTTAGTAAATGGAATGGAAATACATATGATTTGCGTATTCCGAATCATCAATCTATTAAATATTTATTAAAAAACTTATTAGATACGCTAAAGATTGATAATCATGAAGGTTCACATTTTGTAATTAAAGTGAAAAATAAGTCAATTGTTTTAACAGATAATGATCGTTTAATTGATCACCAAATAACAGATGGAGATATTTTGCAAGTTTTATAAAGAATATTTTTTACTTTTAGTTATTTGAAAATAAGTTATTACGGGTTATAAAGAAAAGGAGAAGAGGATAAACATGACGGAAAAAATAATTCAAATTGATGCAATGAACTATCAATTTCAAATAGAAAAAGAAAATTGGAAATTGGAGATGACCAAATCTCAAACACGTATAAAAGACTTCCGTCAATTCGATATAATTACGGGCGAATCATCTGAATTTGTACCATTAACAATAGAAGAAACGGATGATATGTTTACGTTTCTATATCAAGTAGATAAAAAATTATATAAGTGGGACGATCTTAGCCGTTTTGGAAGAAATGAGAAATTAAGACTACTTCGGAATGTTGCGCAGTTTCGTAAATATTTAAATAAACGAATCACGTTCTTTTTACATCCAGACAATATAGTTTTTAATGCTAATTTAATACCAAGTATTATACATAGAGGAATTCGAGATATTGTTCCGCCAACCCCGTTATTAGAAGAGCAATTTTTAACACAATATAAGTGTCTAATTATTGCTTTATTCTCCCAAAAACATAACTTTGATGATTTGTATGCTGGGTTACTAAAAGATGCAAAAGAAACAACATTTGAACAGACCGTTGCTCAAATGGAAAGCTTAGATGCATTACTGCAGTTTCTTGATGACAGCTTTGAGAAGGAACAAACAAAAACAGAAAAAAATATGCAGTTAGTACCTAAAAAAAGCTATAAATCATTTAAATACTTAGCTTTTTCCTTCATAGCGGCGACAGTTATTTTAGCTGCTCCTTTAATATATTTCACTTTTATAAAATTTCCTTATCAAAATAAATTGTTAGAAGCAAATGCAAGTTTCATAGCAACTGATTATGACAAAGTCATTACGCAATTGAATGAAGAGGAGTTTGAATCATTACCGATTGCATCTAAATATGAGTTAGCATTTGCATACATTACAGCTGAAAAACTAGGTGAAGCTCAAAAGAAATCGATTATGAAAAACATTAGTTTGAAAAGTGATGAAAAGTATTTGCTGTATTGGATGTATAACGGAAAAGGTAATTTTGATAAATCATTAGATTTAGCTAAGACACTTGATGATCCTCAGCTTATTATGTACGGCCTTGTTAAACAAATTGAATCACTGAAAAATAATCCGGATTTATCAGGGGAAGAACGTGATCAAAAGTTAAAAACATATGAGCAACAATTAGATGAATATAAAAAGAAATATGGCAATTCATCAAACGATAAAAATTTGTCGGACACAGAGAAAAAAGAGTAAGCACTTGATGAGACAGTTGAAAAGGAGCAGTGAACACGGATGGAGCAACTATTAGTATTGACTTATGGAGACAAAATATATAAGTGCACATTACATCCAAATGAGCAATCAATAGTGTCGATTGGAAAAGAGTGGACAAACGATATTACGAATCCAAGTTTAGAACAAGAAGTAGAGTTAAAGTGGAATAATGAAGTAAATGCTTGGATGGTACAGGATCAATTAATAGAATTCAATAAGGAAATTGAGATTGGGAAAACAAGAGATGTGAGCTTGAAAATCTTTATATCTATTGTTGGCACAACTAAAGTGTTTGATATCGGAACGAAACATTCTCTTACAGTGAGTCAAAACGATTACGATGATATTTCTATTACCGGGACTAGTGTAGATTTAATGCTATCTCGCGAAACGTTGTACGATTCTTTTAAAGTGAACGTGTATGGCGGGGATGTATTTCATAATTATACGAAGTTAAAAGATAGCGTTATGTTGGAATCAGGAGACGTATTATATTTTGATGGTATTTTATTGGAGATTGGTAGTGAAGACATTCAAGTACTTTCTTCAGAAGATAAAGTGAAATCTGCGTTACCTATTTTAGTAGAATCAGAAACAAATTATCAAAGTGGTTATCCAGACTATCATCGTTCACCACGTATTATTTACCGTGAACCAGAAGAGAAAATGACAATTGCAAAGCCTTCAAGTATGCCATCAAAACCAACGGAGCATTTAGCAAGAATCATTGCACCTTCACTTGTCATGATTGTCGTAACTGTATTACTTGCTATTTTCATGAAATATGGAATGTTTATTATCGCATCGATTGCGATGACATTAGTAACAATCATTGTTTCTGTCACATCGTATATTAAAAATTTGAAGCAATATAAAGTCGACATTGTTGAACGAGATAAAAGCTATAGAGAGTATATAAAACAAAAAACGAAAGATTTACATGCAGAAAGTGAAAAACAGCGTCACGCATTACATTATCACAATCCAAATGTAGAAGTAATACGTAATATGGCAGTTCAAGTAAATCCTCGAATTTATGAAAAAACAATGTTACATCATGATTTCTTAACATTTAGCGTTGGAACAGGACAAGCTAATACGAGTTTTGAAATTCAATTTAATGAAGAAGAATTTAGTCAAACGAAAGATGAATTAATTGATATAGCACGTGAACTAAGACAGCGTTATCTATCATTGGAAGATGTACCAGTTGTAACAGATTTAATGAATGGACCAGTCGGTTATATTGGTCAACGCTCTTTAGTGTTAGAGCAATTACAATTATTAGTTGCACAAACGGCTTTATTCCATAGTTATTATGACTTGCAGTTTATTACTATTTTTCCGGAAGAGGAAAAAGAAAAATGGGATTGGATGCGCTGGTTACCTCATGGAAGTGTTCGCGATATAAATGTACGTGGATTTGTATACCATGATCGTAGCCGTGATCAAGTGTTAAATAGTTTGTATCAAATATTGAAAGAACGAAAATTAAAACTAGATGAAAAAAATTCTACTAATGAAAAAATGTACTTTGCACCGCACTATGTCGTTCTCATTACAGATGAAAAACTAATATTAGACCATGTTGTTATGGAATTCTTTAATGATGACCCGAGTCAATTAGGTGTATCGCTTGTATTTGTACAAGATGTTATGCAAAGTTTACCGGAGCATGTGAAAACGGTAATAGATATAAGAGATGCAAAACAAGGGAACATCATCTTAGAGCAAGGAGAACTTGTTAACCGTCAATTTAAGCTAAATCATGTGCCAAAAGGATTCAATTTAGAAGATATTTCACGGGCATTAGCACCATTAAATCATTTGCAAAACTTAAAAAATAGTATTCCAGAAAGCGTAACATTTTTAGAAATGTACGGCGTTGAAAAAGTAAAAGAACTGAATATCACAAGTCGTTGGGAGAAAAATGCAGCGCATAAATCTTTAGCTGTACCACTTGGATTACGTGGTAAAGAAGATATCGTAAACTTAAACTTACACGAAAAAGCACACGGACCACACGGATTAATAGCAGGTACAACAGGTTCAGGTAAATCGGAAATTATACAATCGTATATTTTATCTCTAGCAGTCAATTTCCACCCGTACGAAGTAGCCTTTTTACTAATTGACTATAAAGGCGGCGGAATGGCGAATTTATTCAAAAACTTACCGCATTTATTAGGAACAATTACGAACTTAGATGGAGCACAAAGTATGAGAGCGCTCGCATCAATTAAAGCTGAATTGCAAAAAAGACAACGATTATTTGGTGAAAATGATGTAAACCATATTAATCAGTATCAAAAACTGTATAAAGAAGGCTTAGTAAGTGAGCCGATGCCGCATCTATTTTTAATTAGTGATGAATTCGCGGAACTGAAGTCAGAACAACCAGAGTTTATGAAAGAGTTAGTTTCAACAGCGCGTATCGGTCGTTCGCTCGGAATCCATTTAATATTAGCTACGCAAAAACCGAGTGGTGTTGTAGATGATCAAATTTGGAGTAACTCGAAATTCAAACTAGCATTAAAAGTTCAAAATACGTCAGATAGTAATGAAATTTTAAAAACACCGGATGCTGCTGAAATTACATTACCAGGACGTGCTTACTTACAAGTTGGGAATAATGAAATTTATGAACTATTCCAATCAGCTTGGAGCGGAGCAGACTATGTAGAAAATAAAGAGGATAAAGAACATTTAGATGCAACAATCTATGCAATAAATGATCTAGGACAATATGAAATATTAAGTGAAGACTTAAGTGGACTTGGTAGCAGTAAAGAAGTAATAAGCGTACCATCTGAACTGGATGCTGTTATTGACTACATTCACGATTACGCAGAAATAAATGAAATTGAAGCGTTAGCAAGACCGTGGTTACCACCACTTCCAGAAAGCGTATATTTACAAGACTTACATGCTATTCAGTTCAAAGAAGCATGGACGAAAGAAAAGAAACCATTACAAGCAACAGTTGGTCTACTAGATCAGCCAGAATTACAATCACAAACACCATTAACACTAGATATTAGTAAAGACGGACACGTAGCGGTCTTCTCAAGCCCAGGCTACGGAAAATCAACATTCTTACAATCAGTCATTATGGATGTAGCTCGTCAGCATAGTCCGGAGCATTTGCATGTGTATTTAGTGGACCTTGGAACAAATGGTCTTCTACCTTTGAAAGGATTACCTCATGTAGCGGATACGATTACGATTGATGAATCTGAAAAATGTTTAAAGTTTGTTGAAAGATTAACTCAAGAAATGAAAAATCGTAAACGATTATTAAGTGAATATGACGTTGCAAATATTGAAATGTATGAAAAGGCAAGCGGGAAAGAAATACCACATATTATTATTGCAATCGACAATTATGATGCAGTAAAAGAAGCGAAGTTCTATGAAAGCTTTGAAATGCTAATTATGCAAATTGTCCGAGATGGTGCAAGTTTAGGAATTCATACCTTAATTAGTGCAGGGCGACAAAATGCACTTAGAATTCAATTGTACAATAATATTAAAATCCAAACTTGCCTATATATGATTGATCAAAGTGAAGTAGCTAGTATTGTAGGGAGATCTGATATAAAAGTGGAAGAAACAGCAGGAAGAGCGTTAATAAAACTAGAATCTCCTACATTATTCCAGGCTGCATTGCCTACGAAAGCAGAAGATGAACTACAACAAATTCAATTATTACAACAAGAAGCAAATGATATGGACCGAGAATGGGATGGAGAACGTCCGAAGGCAATTCCAATGATGCCAGAAGTGATTGATATTGCTACTTATCGTAAAAATAAAGACGTTACAAAAGCTCTACAAGCAGCAAGAATTCCAATGGGGCTTGATTTTGCAAACGTAGAAGTTGTAGCTCATGATATTGCAGTGAATGATCATTTAATGATTTATAGTGTAGATGATAGTATGAGAAAACAAATTGTATCTAGTATCCTATCTCAATTGAATAAAGATTATTTTGAAAGTGTGACGTTGGTGGATACAGCAGAGTATAGTTTCGTTCAATATAAAGACGATGTGACGCACTACATTGTAGACGAAAATGAAATCAACATGCATGCAAAGTATTGGATGGAAGTAATTCGTGAACGAGCTCTTGAATTAGCACAAGCAAGACAAGAAGGTAGAGAAATTCCTGCATTCACAAAACAACTCATTATCATGACAAATGTTGAAGAGTTTAGTAAATTTGTTTATTTAGAAATGGAAGATGCAGCAACTTTAATTGATCTATCTCGTACAGTAGGCATTTACTTTGTATTAGCAGGTCACCACGACTACATGGACCGAAATCGTGAAGCTCTACCTATGAAAATGAGAAGTAAGCTAACAGCAGCAATTATCGCAATGCCATTAAATGATCAAAGTATCTTCAACATAAAATATATAAGCAACGAAGCACCATTAGGTAAAGATGAAGTGTATTACTATCAAAAAGGGAACATAATGAAACTAAAAATGCCTAGAGTAACTAACGAGGTGACAGTATGAAATTAAAGAAGAAAGCTAAGGTGATGATAGTCGTGTCAATAATGGCAAGTTTATTAAGTGGATGTGGTTTTGGGGAGACAAAGATAGAGTATGAGAGATTAGTAGAGGCATTGGATGAAGGGGACATGAAGACAGTTATGTCTGCGAGTGATGATGGGTATGCGTATGTGAAAGAAGAGGTTAGGGATAGCACTTTTATTGAGGATAATAATAAGCAAATAGGAGTAGTTTATCAAACAACGCAAGGTATTTATAGTATTAAAGATAATATTCTTTTTGGTGAGGCACAAAAGAAAGTCAATACTCCAGTTGAGGATGAAAAACATAGTGACAACCCACAATATAAAGAAGAAGTTGTATTCAAGTCAGATATAAGATACGAAAATGGACAGCTAGAAGCTTCAAATCGAGGGGGAGATATGTCTAATATAAAATTAATGCTCAATAGAGTGCAAGGAATAAAAGAATTGAAACCAAATGTGAATAAAAAAAGCTTCAGCCAACCAGCTACGATAAGCTATAATTTATCAGAAACTCAATTTAAAGAGCTATTTAATGGGAATTTAGGATTAGAGTATGAGAAGTTTAGTTATGCAACACTACTAATTGAATTTAATTCTGCTAAGGATACAAAGGAAAATCCGATGGAAATAACAGAGATAACAATTTCGATAGGCTATAAACAAAGAAATGAAGAAAATAATATGATTAGGCATGATCAAGAAATAACAACATATTTACATAATAAAGAAGAAAATAATCGGAAATCAAAAAAAGATTACTTACAATATGAAAAGAAATTTAAAGAAAGCCATTAATATATAAGGGGGAGAATATGGTGAATGAGGAAGATTATAAATTAAGTAGTGATGTAGGAAAATTAAGATTATCGGCAAAAGATATTTATGATTATAATGCACAAGAAAAAAAATATAATAATTCTGATCCAATAATAAATAAACAGAAGTTACAAGACAACTTTAATGCTAATATTATAGCTTCTGATGATATTCATTCAGTAACTGGATTTGGGGCGTATGCTTTAGAGGATAGAAACACGCATGAAATTTTCATTGTATACGTTGGAACCCAACCGAGCCAAATAGGTGATTTAGCAACCGATGGAGCAATTGGACTGCATAATTTAACTAATTCACCTATATTGGGGTCATTAGCAGAATTTCAGTATAGTCAAGCAGAAAAATTTTATGAAAAAGTCAAGGCGGGGAATAAAGGAAAGAAGATAACTTTACTAGGGCACTCCTTAGGTGGCGGAGCAGCGAATACAGTTGCATTAAGACATCAAGAAGATAATATAAACGTATTAGCTTTAAATCCTGCGCCTGTTTTAAATAAAGATGTGGTTAAGTACGGATACGGGACCAATATGAAAAATTGCCGCAGTCTTATAAATGAATATGATCCTTTGTATGGCGCCATTAAGGCCGCAGATTTTGTAATACCTGGACAGGTTTATAAAATGGAAAATGGGGAAGGGCATTCTTTTTTATATGATCCAAAGTTTTATTCTAGGAATGGGAATGTAGCAATAGATAAATTGAAAAAGGTTAGCGAAACAGGATTTGATTGGAAATTTGGTTTTTTAGAAATATCAGAATCTGCTGGGGACCTATATAAAGGAATCACTGGAAAAAAAACATTAAGTACAACAGAAGAAGTTGTAGTGGATTTAGTGGTAAATGGAACCCCAGTCAGTGCAATTCTAGTTGCAATAACAGTAGTGGGAGATACTAGTGCTCTAGCAACAAAAATAGCAAGTATAGGTGTAGAAACAGGAAAAAAAGCTTTGAAATTTAGTAAGGAAGTTATACAAGAAGTTAGAAATCAGGTGAATGCGGCTGTGGATTGGATAGAGAATAAATTAGCAAAATGTAAGGAAAAGGTACTTGAAGTGTTAGAATCAGTATTTAACGCAGCTGTAGATTTTTTAGTAGGATGCATTATTCTTTATTTATCCCGTGATGAAATTATAGCAATTGCAAAAGAAGTAGCATCTTCTCTTGTTCAAGATATTTTAGATATATTTAAAGGTGACTTTGAAATTGATACAAATATTGCTTCAATTGCTGGAGATTATGTAAGAAGTCATCGCCAATCATTATTAAACTATTTTATGAATGATGGTAGTAGAGGATTAAATCGTTCATTATTAGTAGAGATTTCCAGAGATGTGAACGAACTTTCAAATGATTTAAAAGAGTTAAGTCAAGATGTAACAGATGCGGTAATTTCTATGATAGCAAAAGATGAAGAGTTAGCTTCGGTTTCCTATTATTGATAAATGTTAAGGAAGGGGGTATGAGGATGGATTTACATATGATAATGTCGAGGGTTCATAGTACATTTCCGGACAGTGGTGGGCGAGATCAAATTATTAACGTTGTTATGCAACTTGAAAAAGCAGCTGTATCTTTGACAGGAGATATTAGAAGATTAGAAAGTAGTATTGATAATAGTTTGCAAGGTAAAACACGTGATGCTTTTATTGATCGTATTCGCCAATTAGAAAAAAGGCGACAAAAAATAGAAGAGAAAATTATCGTATTAAAAGGATCGGTGAATTAATATGAAAGATTATATGGAGAAAGTTTTGCCTTTAGGAAGTGTAGTGAGGTTGAGTACTGAGGAAGAAAAAGATGTAGAGTATGTAATTACTACAAGAGGAATACTTCTCGATGAAGACACTTTCTATGATTATGGTGGGGTATTACACCCAGTAGGTTTGACGGCAGAGACATATAAATTATTCAATGACTTTGATATTTTAGAAGTGAAATTTGAAGGGTATAAAAATTCTATTGAAGGAAAATTTGCTCATAATTTTAAAATATGGCGAAATGAATTTGTAAAAACGATAAAGAACAAGGCTGAAAATAATAAGTAACAATTATTAATAAAACAAGGGCTATAATATATTTAGAAATAAATAGACTTTCCTCTTCCAACATGGAAAGAGGAAAGTCTATTTTTGATTGAATAAGAATCTAAATATCTAGTATTACGTGGGAACAACATGAAAAGGAACGCCACGAATTTATAGCAAATAGAAAAAGAATAAGAGAGAAAGAACAAAAGCGAAACAAAAACTGAAATGAAAGTTGTAAATGATAATTGTAAACTTATATAGAATAAATGCATTATTCATAAGTTAACTAGTAAAGGGAGGGATGTAATATCTTGAATAAAGATCCCAAAACTGTAAAAACAGAAAAAGGTTTATTTGAAAGTGTAATAGTACCTATTATTGTCGGGATCATGTTTATCTTTTAATTCTATATAAAGTAGCACAGTTTCTGGGGAAGTGGATTGTTATCTTTGGAATAATATTTTTTATTGGTAGTATATTTCTTTGCATATATCTAGAAGAATATGGAGGGGGATTGGGCGGTAGGATAGGGTTAATATCAATGTTACTGTTGTATTTTATGTTTATTAGAAAAAGTAAAAAAGCTAGTTTAATATGAAATACCAAAAACATGTATTAACTCTCAGTTTGTCTACAAAAATAGAGTTAATACATGTTTTTAGAAAAGGTGGTGTCATTATATGTGGAACATAAAAGAAAAAGATTTAGATGCATTTAAAATAACATGTAGAAACCGTTTAAGTCCTGAAGCTGCTGTAGGTTTTATGCTAGGCTCAATCATATACACCTCATTAATCATGTTAGGTGAAATTTGGTTGGTCAGTATATCCTAGTTTACTAGAGGAAACAATTATTAAAATAGAGTTATGTTTGTATAGCTTACAAATCATTTTTCTTATTGTATATTTATTTCCCAAAGCCCGTTTTAAATTTCAAAAGTTACAAGCTATAGTTATATTGCTATATGCACTTCAACTTGCGACTATAGGATTTGTAACAGTAGTTGTTTCGAGTATTTTCGGTTATTCAAATGATCATGTTACATTGACTTATGTAGCCTTATTATTGTTAGGAGCTTTTATTATTCATATTTTTACAACAATTAATACCTTTAAGCAAGCTAGCGAAGGCGCATTTAGTAAGTGGGAAAATTCAGTTTCATTTTTTAGTAAGACAAAAGATTTATTAATGATTGCCTCTATACTATATGTATTAACTCTCTTAATCTTAATTTATATTAATAATGATTATACGATGGGGCAAATAGGTTGGTATGCCGTATTGACCCTTATACTATATTCAGTAGCCATAGGTGCAGCAGAGTTCCAATTATTAGCCTATTGTAGATTTAAATTTCCGATATTTTACATTTCGTGGGAGGAACATGAAAGGGAACGTCAGGAATTCTTAAAGCGTTATAAAGAGAGAGAGGAAAAGAAAGCAAAATAAGTTTTGGTTTCTGAAAATTCGAACAGAATATATAAACAATTAAGGATTGTATAGAAATCGATGCTATTAAAAATTAAAGTATCTTCAATATAATCTGTATGAGTAAGTAAATATCAGTAAGTAAATATCAGTAAGTAAAGGTGAAATGTATTACTTTCCAAAAAGAAACATAATGAACTTAAAAATGCCTAGAGAAATCAACGGGGTGTCAGTATGAAGTTAAAGAAGAAAGCCAAGATGATGATAGTTCTGTCAATAATAGCAAATTTATTAAGTGGATGTGGTTTTGGGGAGACGAAGATAGAGTATGAGAGATTAGTAAAGGCATTGGATGAAGGTGATATGAAGACGGCTATGTCTGCGAGTGATGATGGGTATGCTTATGTGAAAGAAGAGGTTAGGGATAGCACGTTTGGGGCGGAAAATGATAATCGCATTAGCGTTGTATATCAAACAACAGGAGGAGTATACAATATTAAAGAAAAAAAGTTCTATGGAACAACTTTGCAAGAAATTGCTAGTTCATTAAATAGTGAGCAAAAAAAAGAAGAGATTGTATATAGAACTAGTATTAAATATGAAGATAATCAATCAAAAAGTCCAGATCAAAATTTGGATGTTTCGAATGTTCGATTTATATTTAATAGATTAAAGGGAATAGATAGTTTAAGACCCAAAAAAGATAAAAAAAGATTTAGTGAGTCATCCAAGGTAACATATTACTTAACCGAATCGGAATTTCAAGAAATAATTAATGATAAGTTAAAGGTGGACTACGATAAATTTGATGAAGCAATATTATTAATGGAGTTTAGTTCGGCGAAAGATTCAAAAGAAAATCCAATGGAATTCACTACAATAAGCATCACAATGGGATATGAAAAAAAGAATAAAGAAGGCCGATTAATAAGGCATGATCAAAAAATAGCAATCTATTTAAATAGTAAAGAAGATAACGATAAAGCTTCTAAAACCCGATATGAGAAGTATGAAAAACAATATTCAAATAGCAAGTAATGTATAAAATAAGGGGAAAGGTGTAGTTATGGTATGAGTAAAAGGTTAGTTAAAAAAATAGTTATTGTAATGACTGTAACGTTTTTACTAAGCGCGTGCAGTTTCGGGGAAACAAAAATAGAGTATGAGAGATTAGTAAAGGCATTGGATGAAGAGGACATGAGTACGGTAATGTCTGCGAGTGATGATGGATATGCTTATGTGACTCAAAGAGGTATTTATAGTACGTTTGAGCAAAAAGAAGATGGAGAGCACAGTAAGACAATTCGTCAAACTACGGAAGGTGTATATAATACAAAAGATAAAAGTTTATATGGAGAGGCGATACAAACAGTTGCGACTGATATAGAAAAAGACAAGGGGAAAAGGACAAATGAAAATTATAAAAAAGAAACTATTTATAGTACTCATGTTAAGTATGAAAATGGACAGGTGAAAAGTTCGGATTCAAATCTAGATGTTTCATACGTAAACTTAATTGTAGATCGTTTAAATGGGATAGGGAAACTAAAGATGAAGCCCGAGAATGATATAAAAAAGTTTGATCAGCCTAATTCAGTTGGATATCGACTAACTGAATCTGAATTTAAAGATATTATTAATAATAAATTAAAGATACAATACGATGAATTTGATGGAGCAACAATCGTATTGCACCTGGATGCCTCAAAAAATCCAAAACAAATTTTGCAAATGAGGATAGATATAGATTTTAAAGAAAAGAATGAGGATGGAAAATTAATAGAAAATATGTTCCAAATAATAACGTATTTTAATAGAAAACAGGATAATAACCAAGATGCGAGACAGGAATATTTAAAATACAAGGCGCAGTACAACAAAAGAGATAGTTAAGAGTGGCGATGAAAATAAAAAGGTATAAAATCAGTGACTAAGAAAATTGAATCTTTATTTTGGTAATATACTATAGTTCGGGGAAAGGTGAAGCTAACAAATGTGGAACATAAAAGAAGAAGATCTAGATGAATTTAGAATTACATGTAGACATCGTTTAAGCCCTGAAGGAGCTATGTTGTTTATGTTTGGTGGAATGCTTTATAGTTCATTATTGATGCTTTTTATTTTTGGAGCATTAATTAGATTTGGCTGGGATTACTATCCGACTCTTTTTGACACAGTAATGGTCAGAATGGAATTGTTGTTATATAGCCTACAAGTAATCTTTTTTATTATATATCTGATCCCTAAGGTACGTTTTAAATTTCAAAAGCTCCAGACATTGGTGATATTATTATATGCGTTTCAGTTAGGTACTATAGGTCTTACGGCGTTTGTTCTTCCAGGGATGAGTAATTATTCTATTAATTTTATTACGCTTATTTATGTAGGTTTACTAGTATTAGGAGCAATACTTGTTCATGGTGTAACAACATTTGATACTTTTAAACAAGCAAGTAAAGGTGCGTTTAGTATGGGAGAAAGATCTACTTCATTTTTTAATAAGGAAAAGAAAAATGTAATGTTTGGTGTGGTAATTTATGTACTAATTCTTCTCGTTTTAATTTATATACAAAATAATTACTCATTGAGCATAATGTTTGGTTACTTTATATTTACATTCATCATGTACGCGATAGCCATAGGCGCAGCAGAGTTCCAATTATTAGTCTATTGTAGATTTAAGTTTCCGTCATTTTATATTTCGTGGGAGGAACATGAAAGAGAACGTCAGAAAAGACTAAAGATGTATGAAGAGAAGGAAAAGAAGCAAACAAAATAAAGAAATAAGTTTTGCTTCGAAATGAGGAAAGATGGATGCTTAAAATAAAGGAAGAAGATTTAGGTTTATTCAAAATTGCAAATAAAAACCGATTAAGTCCGGATTATATAAGAATCTTTTATGTAGGAGTTTTTGCATATACTTCTATACCAATGTTCATCATGTTTTTAGGTGTTTTGCTGAACGGTGATAAGATTTCTTTAACACCATTTGAAATATTTTTGGTACGATCTGAGGTAAAGTTATACATTTTGGAGTTGATTTTTTTAATAATTTTCATGTCTTCAAAGGTTGCTTTTAAATTACAGAAACTCCAAGCCATCGTGACTTTATTTTATTCTTTTCAATTAGCAACATTACCATTTATCGTTATGATGGTTGAAGGAATGTTTGATTTTCCAAGTAATAATAAAACGTTAGTTTATATTTGTTTAATAATGTTAGGGGCGCTTTGTACTCACATTGTAACTACAATTGATGTTTTTAAAAAGGCAAAACATGGAGGATATAAATCGGAAGGACCAGCTGTCTCATTTTTTACTAACGCAAAATTATATTTATCGATTGGAATGACAATTGGTGTAATGGTTCTACTTATATTAATTTTTCTAAATCTTAATTATACATTTAGTCAAATGGCAATTTATGTTGTACAAACAATAATATTATATATATTCGCTGTAGTATCAGCAGAATTCGTCCTATTGGTGTATTGTCGCTTTAAATTTCCATCATTTAATATTACGTGGAAACAACATGAAAAGGAACACCAAGAATTTATAGCAAATAGAAAAAGAATAAGAGAGAAAGAACAAAAGCGAAACAAAAACTGAAATGAAAGTTATAAATGATACTCGTAAACTTACATTGAAGATAGAATGAATACATTATTCATAAATTAACTAGTAAAGGGAGGAATGTAATATCTTGAATAAAGATTCTAAAGCTGCAAAAAAAGAAAAAGGTTTATTTGAAAGTGTAATAGCACCTATTATTGTTGGGATTATGTTTATCTCTTTAATTCTATATAAAGTAGCAGAGTTTCTGGGGAAGTGGATTGTTATCTTCGGAATAATATTTTTTATTGGTAGTATATTTCTTTGCATATATCTAGAAGAATATGGAGGGGTGTTGGGCGGTGGGATAGGGTTAATATCGATGCTATTGTTATATGTTATGTTTATTAGAAAAAGTAAAAAAGGCTAGTTTAATATGAAATACCAAAAACATTTATTTACTCTCAGTTTGTCTACAAAAATAGAGTTATTACATGATTTTAGAAAAGATGGTGTAATTATATGTGGAATATAAAAGAAAAAGATTTAGATGAATTTAAAATAACATGTAGAAATCGCTTAAGCCCAGAAGACTCTGTGGGATTTATGTTTGGAGGAATAGTTTATAGTTCATTATTCATGCTTTTTATTTTGGTAGCATTAATTAAGATTGGCTGGGGATACTATCCGACTCTCTTTGACAAAATAATTGTTAGTATTGAATTAGTGTTATATGGTTTGCAAGTAATCTTTTTCATTCTATATCTAATTCCAAAAGCTCGTTTCAAATATCAAAAGTTGCAAGCACTTGTGATATTATTATTTGCATTTCAGCTAGGAACTATAGGATTCACATTGTTTATACTTCCAGCAATTTCGAATTATTCAATTGATCAAATTACATTATTGTATGTGGGTTTATTGTTTCTAGGAGCAGTTTTTGTTCACCTGGTGACAACGATTGATACCTTTAAACAAGCAGAGAGTGGGGCATTTAGTATGGATGAAAGAGCAACTTCATTTTTTAGTAAAACAAAAGGCAATGCAATGATTGGTGTTACGATATATGTACTAACCCTTCTTATCTTAATTTATGTTCATAATAATTATGAAACAGGGGTTTTAGTGGGGTATATGGCAGGAACCCTTGTAATGTACGCGGTAGCCATAGGTGCAGCAGAGTTCCAATTATT
Source organism: Bacillus cereus group sp. BfR-BA-01441 (assembly GCF_022663075.1). Lineage (NCBI taxonomy): Bacteria > Bacillati > Bacillota > Bacilli > Caryophanales > Bacillaceae > Bacillus > Bacillus cereus group sp. BfR-BA-01441. The sequence goes on along the minus strand of NZ_JAKUEU010000033.1, from coordinate 35,682 downwards.
AGCCTATTGTAGATTTAAATTTCCATCATTTTATATTTCGTGGGAGGAACATGAAAGGGAACGTCAGAAAAGACTAAAGCTTTATGAAGAGAAGGAAAAAAGAAAACTAAAGAAATAAAATAAGTTTTGGTTTCTGAAAATTCGAATAGAATATATAAACAATTAAGGATTGTATATAAATTAATGCTATTAAAAATTAAAGTATCTTCAATATAATCTGTATGAGTTAATAAATACCGGTAAGTAAAGGTGAACTATATTACTATCAAAATGGGAATGTAATGAACCTAAAAATGCCTAGAGAAATCAACGGGGGGTCAGTATGAAGTTAAAGAAGAAAGCTAGGATGATGATAGTTCTGTTAATAGTATCAAGTTTATTAAGTGGATGTGGTTTTGGGGAGACGAAGATAGAGTATGAGCCATTTGTCAAAGCTTTGGATGAAGGTGACATGAAAAAGGTTATGTCCGCTAGTGATGATGGATATGCGTATGTGAAACAAAGAGGTATATATAGTACATATGAGCAAAAAGAAGATGGAGAGCATAGAAAAACAATCTATCAAACTTCGGAAGGGATATATAATACGAAAGATAAAAGTTTATATGGAAATACAACACAAGAGGTTACTTCAGCAGTAGACAGCAAAGATAATAAAGAAGAAGTTGTTTATCGTACCAATATTATGTATAAAAATGGACAGGTACAAAGTCCGGAATCGAATCTGGATGTTTCATATGTGAACTTAATTGTAGATCGTTTAAAAGGGATAGGGAAACTAAAGATGAAGCCCGGGGATGATATAAAAAAGTTTGATCAGCCTAGTACTGTTGGATACAAACTAACTGAATTAGAGTTTCAGAGTATCATTAATGATAAGTTGAAAATACAATATGATGAATATGGTGGTGGATCAATCGCATTGCATATTGATTCTAAAAATGGTTCAAAGCAGATATTGGAAGTAAGTATTGTAATAAATTATAAGAAAAGAAATGATGAAGGCAAGTTAGTAAAATACATATCACAAATACATACATCTTTTGATAGTCACCAAGGCAATAACCAAGATGCGAAACAGGAATATATTGATTTTAAAGCACAGTATAATAAGAAGCAGTAATATTAAGGAGAGCATTTGCACGTAATGATAATAGCGATATAAGTGGAATAAATGTTTCATAAATATAGTGGAAAGAATTTGAGGATAAACGCCCCAATTGCTGGAGTAGATGCAACAATTGGGGCGTTTATCTATCTAAAATTAGCTTGAATACATGACATGTTTTAGTTAGGGGTATGGCTTTACAAGTAGTTTCTTCATAATAACGGTGTGGGGTTTTTGTGTAATCAGCTTTTATTGCTAAGTTACAACTATTTTCGTTTATAGAGTATCTCTTATTATCGATACATCGTCCACATTCCAATGTCTTTAAATCCTAGTCGTTTATAAATTCGTCCAGCAGCTGGATTGTTATAAAATAAACAAAGTGTTCGGCCTTCTTTCGTAAAGTCTTGGATCATTTTTTGTAATATGAGTGAAGCGTAACCATTTCCGCGATAATTCGGGTGTGTACATACACCAACTACCATAGCGGATAATGAATTTTCAGCGGAAGTAGAGGCGGATGCGATGATAGCACCGTCTTTTTCAATATAATATGTGCGTCCTGTATTTGTTTTGAGAGCTTGTCTTAATATTTTCTCTGATTCATTAACAACTGGAAATTCAGCAATGTTACCTCGCAATTGCATAATTCGCTCTACATCATCTAGTGAGGCAAGTTTAATTGTTTCATGAATTGGTGTGCTAGGTAAGTTGTTGTCATTTAGACATTCACAAAAATACATTTCATTTTTGACGCCTAATTGTAGACTTGGAGCAATTTCAAACTTTTCTACAATAGTTGACTTACCAGAGAGTTTAAGCGGCTTATATGTGGAAAGAAGTGCCTCATAATCAGTGGTAATAAATTCTTCTTTACTATAGGGTATAAATGAATCGTGGAATCGGAGTAGAATTGATTTTAATGTTCCATTCTCTTTAAATACTCCCCATAATTCTTGAAAATCTGTGTCATAACCGAAAGCTTCAATATCTCCAATAATAAACAAGTTAAGGGCTGCTTCTTCTTTTAGATAAGCGAATACTTGTTCATGATCTTTCTTTGTTAATTTTCGCATCATAACGAATTGACCTCTTTTTTTTATTTTTCTAAATATTATAACTTAAGTTTTTTGAAATCAATATAAAATTTTATGTTTAGTTCACAAACTTTCGGAAAAACTAGGAAAGATATGACAAAGGAGGTTATGAACGGTGGATCATCCAATTCAAGGGTTAATGAAAGCAGCAATGGAAAATTTAAAAGAAATGGTTGATGTAAATACGATTGTTGGAGAGCCTGTTCAAACGGCTGACGGTGGTGTGGTGTTAACGGTTTCTAAAGTAGCGTTCGGTTTTGGAGCAGGAGGTTCTGATTTCCAAACGAATGATGGACAAAGAGCGAACGGTAACCCTGCATTTGGTGGCGGTAGCGCGGGTGGTGTTTCGATTACACCAGTAGCATTTCTTGTGGTGAATAAAGATGGAGTAAATATTCTGCATCTACAAAATGCGACACATTTAGCAGAAAAAATGATTGAATTAGCTCCACAAACAATTGATAAAATTCAATCGATGTTCCAAAAAGAAGAAAAGAAAGAGGGAAATCATCATCCTCAAAACCCTGATGAAATCCTTTAAAAACGCCTGCTTATGAGCAGGCGTTTTTTCTTGTAATCACTATGTAATAAAACACATGAAATTGTAAATAGTTTTTGAAGTTTTTTCTATGTTTCTAAAATTTTTCATGTTAAAATATGCTATAGAATTGAAACATATAAAACGAAGGTGGCTAGGTGCTTTGTCTGGAGGATCTGACCAAGTAAAGAATATGATATATATTAATGGTAATCGTCGAGGTCATTGTTTTATTACATCAGGAATTACGTTTAAAGAGTTTGCGAGTAACATCCCTTCACCGCTTCATCAAGTGTTGCTTTTAAAGCACAACTTTGAATGGACGGATTTTCATTATCATACTTTATTTGAATATGTTGAGGAAGAAAATATACATAAGTTAATTCAAGCAGAGATTGATGAATTTGATGAATTTTGTTGGGTAGATTTTGATGATGCAAGCGATTTAGATGAATTAGAGCCGAAAGAAATTGCAGAATTATTATATTTGGCTCACAAAAAAGAACCACTTGCAAGAACATTCTTTCCGTTACTGAAAAATCGATTTGTTTATTTTTCACATGATGACGGATGGTACAACAAAGTGTATTATCGTAGAATTGCTGATTTTGTAGGAATGTTAAGTAAAGTCATTCCGTATAAACTCGGTGCTTTCGGTAAGAAACGTTTTTCTTTCTTCCAAAAATCAAAAATTTTCCCAGCGATTTCAAAAGAATTGATTATGGGACTTATTCCACTAATGGAAGATGGTCTTTACATAGATCTAGCAGGGAAGATTGAGTCAAGAAGAGGTCTTGAAATTCCGGTATATGTAGTTGGTTCGTATGAAAGTACGGATGAGGTGTTAGATAATATCGATGAATTGAAAGAGGAAGCAACAGAAACAGGTTGGCTCATTTTTGATAAGAAAGAACAAGAGTGGCAATGGGTTGTTGACTAAGAAAACTTGGCGTATGAAGTCAAGTTTTCTTGTCATTTGAAAGGAGTACAAATGAAGAAATATTATACAATTGTGGGTATTATAAGTATTATTCTCGTGGCAATATTACTTATAACTTGTCCGAAAGAATCAGATTTTAAAGTGTATGTACAGGATAAGTATGCGTTGAATTGTAATGAGAGTAGTTTTGAATGCACGCAAAATGTAGATGGTAAAAAAGAAAAACTACAATTTGAAAGTACAGATGCACGAAATGGTGTATTCTTTATGACTGTAAAGCAAACATTTAAAACAGAAGCTGGTGTTTCAAAAGAATATAGCGGAGTAGGAATGTTTGGTACATTTCTTTTTGTTTCAGAGAAGACTTTCTAGTAATAGAAGGTCTTTTTTTTATGCTTATGTTCATATAGATGAAGTAAGACAAGCATAGGAGGGGTATTGATGAAGAACACATGTATTGTTTGTGGCGGTGAGGAGTTTTTTTCCTCAACGTTATATGCACGTACGAAACAAGATTGGGCATATGCACCAAACATGTATCGATTTGAAAAAGTATTTATTGAGCATCGAGATGAAGAAAATTATCCAGTGTTTCAAGAAATTACAGCGAAACATTGTTGTGGATGCGGTCATATTATGTTGTATCATGAATGAACACACCAAGTATGACTTGGTGTGTTTTTTTAAAACGCTGACAAAGCAAGCGGATAAAGTAAAGTAAATAAAACAGAAAAACTACCAAAACCAATGGCTGTATATCCAAGTGTTCTTGCTCCGAAATTGACAGCTAATAGGCCAACTAAAATTGCTAGGGAGCCGAGCGTAACTGGATAAAAAGCAATGGAGAATAACGAAAGAAATAAAGCGACATAGCCTACCATTGCACCGGTATTTGTACCTTCTATCTCATTTGCAATTTCTTTACGCTTATGTCTAATTGGAATGCCAGCTGGTGATATTTCAGCAGCATACTCTTCGTTTTTTTCACCACTTTTAAAATGATGATTTCTCTTTCTTCGCATGTACATCCCTCTCTTTCAATTGGGTGTATCTATAGTATCTTTCAAAATGAGAAGAGCATGAGTATGAGTTAAACCCAAGTAAAGCAAAAAATGGAGAATACGTATTCCATCGTTAACATATCCATCTCCTATTGAAGATAAAGTGAGGGATTTTTTCCATCACGACTGATTATCAGCCAGCAACAATTGGATTTTTATGAGCAGTTCTCTCCCATTAACTGGTCCGCATCCATTGAATTTTGAGGTAGGTGTCTTACTGCAAGCGGGATAAAACAGGAATTTTGGAAAATGATGTAGAATGAAATGAGTGATAAAGCGTGAAGGTAGGGGAATGTATGACGAAATTTAATTGGCATGAATCAGCAGAAAAGAAATGGGATAGTAGCGCAGAGTTTTGGAATCAAAATAGTCAAGAGATGTGGGACAGTGGTAGCAGAAGTACAATTATTCCGTTTTTTGAACAATACGTGAAGAAAGAAGCACAAGTGCTCGATGTTGGTTGTGGTGATGGGTACGGTACATATAAATTAAGTAACGCAGGCTATAAAGCAGTGGGAGTAGATTTATCGGAAGTGATGATTCAAAAAGGTAAGGAGCGCGGAGAAGGACCGAATTTATCTTTTATAAAAGGAGATCTTTCTGCATTACCATTTGAAAATGAGCAATTTGAATCAATTATGGCAATTAATTCTTTAGAATGGACGGAAGAGCCATTACGAGCGTTAAATGAAATAAAGCGTGTGTTAAAGAAAGATGGATATGCATGTATTGCAATTTTAGGGCCGACAGCAAAGCCACGAGAGAACAGTTATCCTCGCTTGTATGGAAAAGACGTTGTTTGTAATACGATGATGCCTTGGGAATTTGAACAGTTAGCGAAAGAACAAGGTTTTAAAGTTATAGATGGCATCGGCGTATATAAGCGCGGAGTAAATGAGAAGATGTTAGGTCAACTACCTACAGAGTTACAACAATCGTTAACATTCTTATGGGTATTTATGTTAAAAAACGTATAAAGAAATGAAAGAATTTTTAGGAGGTAAATAAGTGCAGAAAATACAAAAAACTGATACAATATCATCAGAACCAATTAAAGGGGGACTAGGGTATATGACAACTACTACAACAGTGAAATCCGATATTGAAATCGCACAAGAAGCGAGTATGAAGAAGATTCAAGAAATTGCAGCTGATTTAAATATTTTAGAAGATGAATTAGAGCCATACGGGCATTATAAAGGTAAGTTATCTCTTGATATTTTTAAGCGCTTACAAGATGAGGAAGACGGTAAAGTTGTTTTAGTAACAGCGATTAACCCAACTCCAGCTGGAGAAGGTAAATCAACAGTAACAGTTGGTTTAGGTCAAGCTTTTAACAAAATTGGTAAGAAAACAGTAATTGCACTTCGCGAACCATCTCTTGGACCAACGATGGGATTAAAAGGCGGAGCAGCAGGTGGCGGTTTTTCACAAGTCGTACCAATGGAAGACATTAACCTTCACTTTACTGGAGATATCCATGCGATCACAACTGCCAATAACGCATTAGCAGCGTTTATTGATAATCATATCCAACAAGGAAACACACTTGGAATTGATACACGTAAAATCGTTTGGAAACGCTGTGTTGACTTAAATGATCGTGCCCTTCGTAACGTAGTAATTGGTCTTGGTGGACCTGTACAAGGTGTACCACGTGAAGACGGTTTTGACATTACAGTAGCATCTGAAATTATGGCCGTGTTCTGCCTTGCAACAGATATTCAAGACTTAAAAGCGCGTCTATCTCGCATCGTAGTTGCTTATAACTTTGCAAATCAACCTGTAACGGTTAAAGACTTAGGTGTAGAAGGTGCTTTGACACTATTATTAAAAGACGCATTAAAACCGAACTTAGTACAAACGTTAGAAAATACACCAGCTATTATTCATGGCGGACCATTTGCGAATATTGCTCACGGTTGTAACAGTGTTATCGCTACAACAATGGCAGCAAAATTAGGTGATTATGTTATTACAGAAGCTGGATTCGGTGCTGATTTAGGCGCTGAGAAGTTTTTAGATATTAAAGCTCGTGCAGCTGGCATTAAACCAGAAGCAGTTGTTATTGTTGCGACGATTCGTGCGCTTAAAATGCATGGCGGCGTTGCAAAAGATCAATTAAAAGAAGAAAATGTAGATGCATTAGCAAAAGGTATGGAAAACTTACAGAAGCATGTTGAAACAATTCAAAGCTTCGGTGTGCCTTTCGTAATTGCAATTAATAAATTCATTACAGATACAGATGCAGAAGTTACATACTTACAAGAGTGGTGTAATGAGCGTGGCTATGCAGTATCCTTAACAGAAGTTTGGGAGAAAGGTGGCCAAGGCGGAGTTGACCTTGCTGAAAAAGTACTAAAAGAAATCGAAAAAGGTGAAAACAACTACGCACCACTTTATGAATTAGAATTACCATTAGAAGAAAAAATTCGTACAATTGCTCAAAAAGTATATGGCGCAAAAGATATTGAATTTGCTCCGAAAGCACGTAAGCAATTAGCTCAATATGAAGGAGAAGGTTGGAGTAATCTACCAGTTTGTATGGCGAAAACACAATACTCTCTTTCTGACGATGCAACAAAATTAGGTCGTCCATCTGACTTTATCGTTACAATTCGTGAGTTAAAACCATCGATCGGTGCAGGCTTTATCGTTGCGTTAACAGGTACAATGTTAACAATGCCAGGTCTTCCAAAACAGCCAGCAGCACTTCAAATGGATGTAAATGAAGATGGAAAAGCAGTAGGTTTATTCTAAAAGGTTGTAATTCATCTCGTTTATCTGTAAACTATATATACATCAAGTGGCGCCTTTCCATCGAAAGGCGCCTGTTTTTTGGAGGAAATTATGTTTGATCCAACTGCTTTTGACAATTTAAAAGTAATCGTAGAAGGTGCTGTGTATGATTTTGATCTACATGGAGATATTCTTGTAACAGATCGAAAAGATATGATGGATCTTGCTTCATTAAGTCGTATATATCATATCTCATTTCAATTAACAGAACCGTTTGAACCATTAGTAGAAGCAACATTTTCATTATCTGTGGATGCAAAGAACTTGTCTGGTGAAATACTAGAAGTGCCTCAGTTTACACCAGGTTGTGAGATGAAGCTAGCATTTTCATTCCCGTTAGAACAACCAGAAGTAAAATGTGAAGAAATTGAAACATTAATGCGTTCTATATGGGGAAAAGAAAGAATGATTATGCAGAAAGTTTCATACGAATATAATAAGCAAGCGATTTCATATCATAATAAGATAGAGGTTCTATTTCAAAAAGCGATTACAGAAGACCATGTTGATGATTTAATAGCTGTTATTTCACACATGATAGAAACGGTGCGAACAATACAGCATTTTCTTCAAAAATAGAGATAAAGGAGAAAAACAAATGATAAAAGATATGCAACCATTTTTACAACAAGCTTGGGAGAAGGCTGGTTTTAAAGAGTTAACTGAAATTCAAAAACAAGCGATTCCAACTATTTTAGAAGGACAAGACGTTATAGCTGAATCTCCAACTGGAACAGGAAAAACATTAGCGTACTTATTACCACTTTTACATAAAATTAATCCTGAAGTAAAACAGCCACAAGTTGTTGTTTTAGCGCCAACACGTGAACTTGTAATGCAAATTCATGAAGAGGTTCAAAAGTTTACAGCAGGAACTGAAATTTCAGGTGCATCTTTAATTGGTGGTGCAGATATTAAGCGCCAAGTTGAAAAATTAAAGAAACACCCAAGAGTAATTGTCGGTTCACCAGGCCGTATTTTAGAATTAATTCGTATGAAAAAGCTAAAAATGCATGAAGTAAAAACAATTGTATTTGATGAGTTTGATCAAATTGTAAAGCAAAAAATGATGGGCGCAGTGCAAGATGTAATTAAATCAACGATGCGCGATCGTCAATTAGTATTCTTCTCGGCGACAATGACAAAAGCGGCAGAAGATGCGGCACGTGATTTAGCAGTGGAACCACAATTAGTACGTGTAACACGTGCAGAATCAAAAAGCTTAGTTGAGCATACGTATATCATTTGTGAGCGACGCGAAAAAAATGATTACGTAAGAAGAATTATGCATATGGGCGATGTAAAAGCAGTTGCTTTCTTAAACGATCCATTCCGTTTAGATGAAATTACTGAGAAATTGAAATTCCGTAAAATGAAAGCGGCGGCTCTTCATGCAGAAGCAAGTAAACAAGAGCGTGAAGCGACAATGCGTGCTTTCCGCGGAGGGAAATTAGAAATTCTACTTGCTACTGATATTGCAGCGCGCGGTATCGATATTGACGATTTAACACATGTAATTCATCTAGAGTTACCAGACACAGTAGACCAATATATTCACCGCTCAGGCCGTACTGGACGTATGGGCAAAGAAGGAACTGTCGTATCTCTTGTAACACCACAAGAAGAGCGCAAATTACTGCAATTTGCGAAAAAACTAGGCATCGTATTTACGAAGCAAGAAATGTTCAAAGGATCATTTGTAGAAACGAAACCGAAAGCACCAAAGAAAAAGAAACCAGCATTTACTGGGAAGAAAAAGCCTAGATAAATGATGGAGAAGGCGTAACTATTTGTAGTTACGTCTTTTTTGTTTGTAAACAAGTGATAATGGGAATTGTATTAGTGTTTTTAATGTGCCTATCATATATATGCTTCTACTGGGAGTATCGAAAAAAGGGTAGTTTATTTATTTGGTTTATACGAGGAAATAATATAAAAAAGTCGAATATTAAACTGACACGAAATAATAAAAAGAAGGTACACATATGGATAGGAAATTAGGAATGTTTTTGAATACAAAATATATTGAAGTAAACGAAGGAATACAAAAAGCAAGGGAATGGGATTTAGAATATATTCAATTATATGCTATGAATCCGACTTTCAACTTAGCTAACATTTCAAAGGTACAATGGAACACTTTAAAAGAAAACTTATCTTTTAATGAGATTCAAGTCCCGTCATTAGCAATTAGCTTCGGAGAAAATGGAATAATAGGAACTGAAGCTGAATGTGTAATAGAGAGTTTTAAATATATTACTGATAAAGGGTTAGGGTTAGGAGCTAACGTAGTAACAGCCCATATTGGGAAAATCCCTGATGATGAAAATAGTGAGTACTATGATAAAATGCTACGTGTTTGTAATGAAATAGGGGACTTAGCGTTCAGATTTGGAGGATTCTTCGCCATTGAGACGGGATCTGAAAAAGCAATAGTATTAAAACGATTTTTAGAAACTGCAAACTCGAAAGGACTAGCTGTTAACTTTGACCCAGCAAATTTAATAAGTGATGTAAATGAAAATCCGGGAGAAGGTTTATTACTATTAAAAGATTATATAGTACAAACTCATATTAAAGATTGTAAAGAAGTGAAAAGTGATCGTTCAACTAAGTATATAGAAGTCGCAGCAGGGAATGGTGAAGTAGATTTCGATATATTCTTCAAAGTATTAGATAAAATTGGATTCGACGGATATAACATGATTGAAAGAAATGATTATTTTGATGAACTGGATGGGATGAGTCAGTCGATAAATTTTGCAAAGAAGTACATACCAACTCAAAAGGAATAACGATAGTATTTGTAGAAAGCTACATAGAATATAAAAACCATTAGGGGGAAATGTAATGATCCATAAAGTAGGACAAATTATGTTATATGTAAATAATCAAGATGAGGCAGTAAATTTTTGGACGGAGAAGGTAGGGTTTCATGTAGTTGCAGAGGAAGATAATAAGCAAGGAATGAGATGGATTGAAATCGCTCCGAAAAGCGGTGCGGAAACGAGCATTATATTACATAATAAAGAAGTTATTTCGAAAATGAGCCCAGAATTGAATCTTGGTACACCGTCTTTAATGTTCTTCTCAGAAAATCTTGATCAACTATATACAGATTTAACAAATAAAAATGTTACTGTTGGAGAAATGGTAACTATGCCTTCTGGTAAAGTGTTTAACTTTGCTGATAGCGAAGGGAATTATTTTGCGGTTATGGAGAAGAACCAATAATAATATTGCTATGTGAAAATCCCCCTCAAATATATTTGAGGGGGATTAAATTTTTGAAGTGGATTTTTCATTAGAGAGTTGTTTAATAAAAAATACTCCTTTTTCAATAGCTGTCTCAATATAGCCAACAATTTGGTCAAACGTAAATACTTGTAAGTCTTCATGCAAATGTTGCTTTGGATATAACATATCTTCAAAAAGATACTTTCGAAATTCTAAAACGTTTTCTTTAGAAACCTCTTCAATATCCACAATGTGAGCCTCTTGATTGAGAAGAGAGAAAAGCTGTTGTTCTTGATCGTAATGATGAAGCAACTTTGCATTTAACAATTTAAAATCGTTATAGTACAGGGGTGCGATAGTTTCGTCATTCTCTATTCTATTTTTTAGCCAAGGTAGAAAAAATCCACTTAGCCAATTATCATCGGCAATGAGGTGGGTATAGTAGCCTAAAATAAATGGGGAACCTATATGTGATTCATATTTATGAAAAAATGAATCATAATCTATTCTTCTCGTATAGTTCTTCGTTGTACCGTCATAAAAATGTGAGGTTCCTTTTTCTTTTTTTGAATGAACAGCATCAGGGGCTACAGCTCCAAGTAAGAAAGAAGTCTTATCGTGAATTGATAGTTTCTCAGCAATACCGTTAGCGATAATAACATGCATAATTCGTGATCCCATGAATGCCACCTCTGTTTCCAGTATTCATTTCAGGAAGAGGACTGAACAGTTAGTATTACTTTCCCTGTACTTTTTCTACTTTCGACCCATTCATGTGCTTTCCCTGCATTTTGAAGTGGAAAAGATTTCGTAGCCTTAATTTGTAAACGTCCGTCACGCAAATAACGGAAAACTTCATTTGCAGTTTCTTGGAGCAGTTCAGGACGCTTTTTTCGTGTGGTTCCAAAGCTAAAACCGAGTATAGAACGGCAACTTGCATGTAAATCTTTCGTTTGAAAGTTACCAATTTCACCGCTAGCATTACCGAAATGAACGAGGCGACCGTAATAAGCAAGGCAGTTTAAACTTCTTTCAGAAACCGTTCCAGAAATAGAGTCTAAAATTACATCAACCCCTTCACCATTTGTCAGTTCATTGACTTTCTCTACAAAATCTTCATCTTGATGACAAATAACATAATCAGCTCCAGCATCTAAAGCAATTTCTTTTTTTGCTTCACTTCCGACAGTGCCTATAACTGTTCCAGCCTCTAATAGTTTAGCAAGTTGAATAGCAGTAGTGCCAATTCCGCCAGCAGCCGCATGAATGAGTACAGATTCACCTTTTTGAATCCTTGCAACATTTGCGAGTAAACTATAGCTTGTAAAAGATACGATCGGACAAGCGGCTGCAGTTTGAAAGGCGACTTCATGGGGTAAAACGAAAGTAAGATTTTCATTTGCAACAACGTATTCTGCGTAAGATCCATTTTGAGGAAAAGCAATGACACGTTGTCCAGGGTGAATATTTTTCACATGAGAACCGACACGTTCTACAATACCAGTGGCATCTATACCTGGAATAAAAGGTAGTGCTTTATTTCCTTTTTTGCCATAACGTGATTTAATATCAGCGAAATTTACACTAGTAGCAACTACGCGAATTAAAACTTGATCTTCTGAAATAGCCGGTATATCAAAATCTGTATATTTCATCACTTCAGGACCACCGAACGACGTTACAACGATAGCTTTCATTATATGTCCTCCTAAATTTGACTATATAAATTATTTTAAATCTTTATCAGAAATTGGAAAATTATATAATAGTTATGTGTGGTTATAAGTGAAGCTTATGAACTCAGTGGATCATTATATTAATTTATATAAAAAACTTTTTCGGAAAAATCGAACGAAATATGAATTACCTGCCAATATATAGTGTAAGACAAAGGAGGGCTGGAATATGAAGGGTGAAATAGATTACGCACATTTAATTCAATTAACTTTATCAGGCAATAAAGAAGCGTATAGCGAATTGTATGATGTAACGATTCAAGAAGTATATAAAACAGCACATTTTTTAATTGAAGATAAAATGGATGTAGATGATGTCGTTCAAGAAGTATACATACAGCTATATGAATCGCTTCGTAAATATGATAGCGAGAAGCCATTTCGCCCTTGGCTAATTGGGCTTGCGATTAAACAAATTCATTCTTATAGAAGAAAGAGGTGGATGCGACTACGAATTATAAAAAAAGCAGAAGAGCAAAGAAAGCCAGTGCAAATTGATTTTTCTAACTATGTTGTAAGTAAAATATCAAACCAAAAACTAATCGAACTCATTCATAAATTACCGTATAAATTGAAACAAGTTATTATCTTAAGATACTTACACGATTATTCACAAGAAGAAGTAGCACAAATATTACATATTCCAATCGGTACAGTGAAATCTAGAATTCATGCGGCATTAAAGAAACTACGTCAAAAAGAGCAAGTAGAAGAAATTTTTTTAGGAGAGGTAGGGAATGTGAAATGAGTTTAGATTGTAGAGTTAGGGAATCTATACAAGAAGAAGCAAAGGGTATTGTTGCCCCGCCGGAGTTAAAAGAAAAAATAATTGTTCAAATCAAAATGAATCGCGGGGGAAGTAAGGTGAAGAGACGCCTTATCGCCGGAGTGCTTGCAGCAGCATTTTTAATCCCTACGACCGGTTTTGCATATCAATCTATTATGGCGGATGGTATATACGGATCTTTTGAGAATTTAAAAAAACACGCCGGAGCGATGACGTTAGAAGCGTATATGCGTTTTAATGCAAAGTTATCAGAAGCGAAAGATGAAATGGGCACGAAGGAATATGAGGAGTTTACAAAAGAACTAAAAAAATTAACAAATGCAAAGCTTGCGTACGGAGATTCGAATGGTAATATAGATTATGATGGATTATCACCAGCAAAAAGAGAAGAAATGAAAAAGGTAAGTATGGGCCTTCAACCATACTTTGATAAATTAAATGGTCATAAATCTAGTAAAGAAGTATTAACGCAAGAAGAGTTTGATCGCTATATGGAAGCTTTAATGACACATGAAATAGTACGAGTGAAGACAAAATCAACTGGTGCAATAAAAATAGAAGAAGTACCTGAGGCGTACAAAGAAAGATTTATTAAAGCGGAGCAGTTTATGGAGTATGTAGATGAAAAGGTGAGATAAGTAAAAAAGCTCAAAGCTTTAGCTTTGAGCTTTCTTTATTAAAAGAAAATAGAGCATTCAATTATATTTTTTCATCGTTGCATTGTCCTTTTGTATAAAACAATCTAAAAGGGAATAACCAGCTATTAAACTAATAATCGTAACAAAAGTTGTATTTATTAGAATAATATTAACTAAATAAGGTAGGTATTCGGCAAGTGGTGAAAAGAGTAGTGCTGGGGAAAAGGAAATGAATAGTGTAGGCACTGTAATAGCAATAAATTTATCCGGTTGAAAGCTCCAGTTTTGTTTACTCGTTTCGCGATTAATAGATTGAAGAAAGCGTAATAAAATGCCAACTATAAGAGGGAAGAGTGTAAAGTAGAATAATCTTGGATAAACGTTAAAGTTCACTTGTGCATCTGTATCTAAATAAAATTGAATTTTTACTCCTACAAATAATAATAAGACGATAAATAATGTGAAGCAGAGGTATAGCATCACTTTTTGCATTATATTCCACCATCCTTTACTCAAAATATATTCAAAAAAAGAAGAGATATACAATAACTACTGTTGTATATCTCTTCTTTTACTGTTAGTTAATAGTGGAGTTTGCTTTTTCTTGCTTCGTGAAATAATCAATAATGCCCATTGCGCTAATTTCTATATCTAAATGTAAAATATTATAAACGGAATGATCTGATGGAACGTTTAACTTTGTAAGATGAGAAGAGATTTTATCCATTAACAAAGTTTGTAAAGCTTTAGTCGCTTCATCGAAATCATTATACTTTTCAAAGACTTCCTTACCAGTCTGAACGAAAATAGGTAGCCAATGTTCCAGTTGATTGTATACTTCTGTAACATGAGAGGATGCGCCGTAATGACCGAAATAAATAGTATCTACATCCATACTTTGAATATGATTTTTAGAAGCAATCATCGCATCTGGTTGAAATTGTGAAGGGGACGTTGATGGTAGATACAGTTCTACACCAACGTTTGCGAGTTCTCTATAATAAATTCCAATTGTATCACCAGTGAAAATCCCGTTTGTTAATGAATCGTGAATGCTAATATGGTGCTTCGCATGTCCTGGTGTATCGTAAAATGTAAGGGTGCGGTCTTTTGCAATTTTTAACGTATCACCATGTTGTACAATATGAACACGTTCTTCTTCAATTGGAAGAATTGGATCAAAGAGTTTATTGAAATCTTCTTTGTAGACAGCTTTTGCACCTAAAATGAGTTTTGTTGGATCAATCATATGACGAGCACCACGAGAATGCACATATAACGTAGCATTTGGGCACTTCTCCATCATTAAACCAGCTGCGCCAGCGTGATCTAAATGCACATGTGTAACGATAATGTTTTTAACATCGTTTAAATCAATATGTAATTGTTGTAAGCCGTCTAAAATATACGGAAGAGAAGGGGCTGCACAAGTTTCAATTAAAGTAATATCGTCACCTAATAAAACGTACGTACCTGTTCGTTCATTATGCTGTAAATCGAAATCATCAATAAGATATAGGTGAGAAGATAATTGCTCTACTTTTTTCATATTTACCACTCCTTATATACTGCATGTTTCTATTATACGCTAAAATAGAAAAAGGCAGAAAACGAAAGCTCGTCTTCTGCCTTTTTAAAGTGTTGTTATTTCGTTTGTTCTCTATTGATAGACATAACGAACAGTCCAACTATGCCACCAACGATTGGAAGCATAATCTCTCCTGCTAAATTAAAGTAGGAGCTTAAAAATAAACCATTTACATCGATTACCCAGCCAGTAACATACAATAACATCATATATAGTACGAAATAAAACTCGCGATTTGAAATCGTTTCATGTTGTGCAGTTTTCATAATGAACACCATCCTTTTCTTTTATAATGGAATATAAACTGTCACATTTTGTTCACAATTTAATTGTAAAACTTTCCATCATAAAAGTCTAGTAGTTTGCTGGAATTTGCATCAATTCAAACTGATTAGTAACTGATAATAGATTTCCCAGAAATGTTAGGAAACTTACTATAGAAGGTTGAAGAAAAACGAGGAGTGATAGCTAATCTCTCAATATCTTCAATTTACTTTAATACCGTAAACAAATTAATCGGTTATCAGGAAAAAGGATTAGAAGAAGTCGATAAAGTATTTAAAGAAGTAGAGGCAAGAGGGATATATTCACTCTGCATTTAAATATAGGTTGAAAAGTTATCTCTTCGATGCAAATAGTCATACTGGAATAATTTGGACTTAACTTGTCGTTTGGTGTAAAATTATGTTAAAAGGTATTGAAGAGGATTTATCCATGATGGAACAAATAGAATTACTACAGGTTAAAAAATTATGGGAGTGAATAATTAGAATGGCAACTAAATTCAATTTTACTAACCTTCAAGGAGTATATTTGGAAGGACTAGTTTCAGATGATAAAATGACTGCTTTTGAGATTAATATTAATAAGGGCAGATTTGTTTTTATTATGTTTCTTTCTGAAGAGGATTCAGCCAGAAGAGATGAACTTTACATACATTTGAGGCGCATTAACAAAATTATCAAACTTAAAACATATGGAAATCATTTAAAGGGGAATTTTGAAGTTTGGATAAAAGAGAAAGAAAAAGAGGATATCATTTCTGAACTCGGTCTACAAAAGAATGGTACCACTTTTGATTTTAAATTATTTCTTGAGCAACTTAACGATAAAATCCCTAATACAATACCTAAGGAAGAGAAAATAAAAACGATAAGGGCTAACAAAGGTGTAATTAGTGAATTAGGTATTGATGAGAATGATAAAATCATACTTATTGGAACAAAGCATTTATCAATCGGCACACCACAAGATAAAACTTTGCGAAAACTCTATCTTTATACGGACAGTGAGGTAGAGATAATTGAGGACTTTATAGAACGTTTAAAGGAAACGAACAGTACGGTTGCATGGACAACTGAAGATAAAAGGAAAGGTGCTCCGGACATAAGAAATTTAATAAACGGTTTGTAGTTTTATCCTCGTATAATAAGAGATAGATGTTAATTCATTATATAAATTGATAATTAATAAAATCATACTTTTATAGATTAGTACTTGTTTAGCATTAGTGCAAAATTTTTGAGTAGAAAGAAGGTTATTATGAGTTATTTGTCTGCATTGAACTACAAATATAAGCAAGAAGATTCAGAGGAGACTTTATTTGTCTTCGATACGAATTATTTCTTATATGCCTATCAAAGTTACTCTAATGGAGATAGTTATATAAAAGCATTAGAAAATAAAAAGAAGAATATATATATTCCTTTTATGACGTATATAGAGTTCTTATCCAATATAAATTCTGTAACCAATTCTTTAAAAAGTGATATTAACATTTTAGAAAACTATGTTAATTCAGTTGTTGAAAAGGTAAAGATATTTGATATTCCAGCAATTAAACAAAAACTAAAATCTGAGAGTTTTAGAAATAAATCAAAGAATTATGATCAATTAAATAATTTACTCAAAAAGGATATAGAAGAAACTATAAATGAATATGTTGAAAGTTCTGTTAAGGAGATTGAAAATAAGTGTATTGAGATAGAAAATATACTTAATGAAAAATTAAAAGGATTTTCTAATTCAGAAAAGAATCTACCCAAGATAGCAGAGTATGAAAAAAAAATAGCAGACCTTACAGATCGAATTGATAAATTGTTTGAAAGTTCAAGTGTTCTTGGAGAAATGTATACCCAAGAAAATATATATGAATATATATCAGATATGGATGATAGGTATGCAAAGAATATCCCCCCAGGATTTTGTGATAAAAGTAAAGGTGATAAAGAAAAGATATTTGGAGACATAGTTATTCCTGATAAAGCAGGAGATCTTGTCTTATGGAAAGATTTAATAAATTTGTTACAAGTTAATGAAGAAAAAAAGAGAAAATTCTCTAAAGTTGTAATTGTAACAAATGATGGTTTGTCAGAAGAAAAATCAGATTGGAGAATAAAGTTAGGTAAAGAAAGAGTAGTACATGATCAATTAAAGATAGAGTTCTACAAAAAAACTGGTAAACTATTAGATTTAATGAAGGTCGAAGATTTTATTGAATACTTTAGTCTGGAAGATGAAGCTACTAAAGAACACATAGCAAATGAGATTAAAACATTTAAAGAAGTGGATGTTTCAAAAGAAGAAAAAATTGTATTTACTTTATTTGGTGATGTATATACTTTAAATAACCAGAAAGAAATGATGGAAAAAGTATTTATTACAGTTATTAATATGAAAGATTTAAAATATAAGGATTTAATGAATATACCATGTATATCAACTAAACATGAAGAATTAAACACAACTTTTGATTCGTATACAGAATTGTTCTTTGATGAAGAAACTGAAATTATATTGGGAACTAGATTAAATAGGACTGATAAATTAAGGTATATTTATAAATTATTTGAAATTGCAGGGATTGATACAAGAGACTTAGTATTTGATAGTAGAGACTTACAAAAAATATGGCGGAAATTTTTCCGAGGTAAAGAAAAACTATTACATTCAGATGAAATCATAGTCTCATTAGAGAAATCTGAAAATATGTTAGGAATATCTGTAATTGGAGATGTGAGGTTTTTAAAAACAGGTAAAGAAATTGAAAATAATTTAACTATTCAAATACGAGATAAGTTAATAAATTTTGAATTTTATGATGAGTCAATGAAGTCAAGGGAAATTGAATTTAAAGATATTATGTGGACCTTAGGATATGATATTGAGAATCATGTTGTTAATTTTGATGATTTTTAATGTGAATTGTATTCAACTATCCTCTTACATGGTTCAAATTGGTTCAAATGCTGTTCTACAAGATTCCATTTTATCCGTTTTAGTCCATATTGGAAGCCTTCAGAATGGCGATATAAGAGGAGTTATATAGATTAGCAATCCAAAAAACAATCACTCCAGTTCTCAAAACGTTAGTATATCTATGTTTTAAGACCCTTTTCACTTCAGTGAAAAGGGTCTTTTTTATGTGAGAAAATGGCTTTGACCACATTTTGATTATCAAACATATATAAGAGTATATTATCAAATTTGTATTAAACGGAAAAAGCCTGATAAATCAAGGCTTCAGTAAAATGCTTTATTCCCAGTTTCTTTATATTTAATGAAAAAAACGTAAATGCTATCATTCCAGCGTCTAAGTACGTAATAAGAGCTGTATATTCACGAATGTAGTATAGTATAAACATAGAATGATAGTGAAGAGAGGGGCAAAGACAATGACAGTTTATGATTTTTCAGCTAAAACAATTACAGGTGAAGAAAAATCGTTAAAAGATTACGAAGGAAAAGCACTTCTTATTGTCAATGTAGCTAGCAAATGTGGTTTTACACCACAATATAAAGGATTACAAGAGGTGTATGATAAATATAAAGACCAAGGACTCGAAATACTCGGATTCCCTTGTAACCAATTCGGGGGACAAGAACCAGGTACAGAAGCGGATATTACTAGTTTTTGTGAATTAAACTACGGTGTAAACTTCCCAATGTTTGCAAAGGTGGATGTGAAAGGTGATAAGGCTCATCCTTTATATACATACATGACAGAACAAGCACCAGGTTTACTCGGTATGAAAGCAGTGAAATGGAATTTTACGAAGTTTTTAATCGGAAAAGACGGGAAAGTAGTAGGGCGTTTTGCGCCGCAGACGAAGCCGGTAGATTTAGAAGTTGAGATTGAGAAGGTACTTGGAGAATAATTAGGAGTTTCACTTTATTAAAAAACGTCTCAAAGAACAATGTAGTTCTTTGAGACGTTTTCTTTAAACTCACATTTTCAAGATTAAATAACTGTATCAAAGCCATCTGATTTAGGTAGAGAAGCTGCTTTTTTCATAAGCACTTCCCATAAGTGTACAGATTTCTTCCATTCTTCTGCAGCCTGCTCCTGTTTATACATAGCGTTCTCATAACTGGCAGTAAGTTGTTGCATATCGGCCGAGTTGTAAAGTGTATCGATATGGAGAGCGTATTCTCGGAATGTTTGACTTTCACTCCGTGGTATGCCAATTCTCGCAAATTGTTTTAAAAGTGCACCGTAAGCTTTTTGATAAACAGCATCATTTTTTCGGTATTTATAGAAATGAATAATAAGAAATGTCATCCATTTCATTCTAGTGGTGAAGAGAATGTATCCTATAATACTAATTAGTATCGTAGAGAGGAATACGTACCACCAAGAAAAACTAGTTTTAGAATTTGTGACCTTTTTAGTAGAAGCTTCTTCTGTATTTTCTATTAAACTTTTAAGTTTTGCTTCATTATTTCGTTGTTGTATTTGCTCGTTATTAGAATTATTTGCTTCGCTATTTTGTGAAATAGGAGCAGGCGTATTATTTATAAAATTATAGGGATTGGTAAATCCTTTTGTTGGTTCGAATGGAATCCATCCGTATCCTGGGAAATATACTTCGACCCAAGAGTGTGCGTTATCGTTCGTGATTGTATAAACATCCGCACCTTCTGCAGAGGCAAGTGTATTGTCAAGAGTTCCTTCTGTATAGCCTTTTACCCAGCGAGCAGGAATCCCGGCAGAACGAAGTAGTACAATCATAGACGTCGAAAAATTATTACAGTAGCCGCTTTTTGTATCGAAAAGGAATTGATCTACATAATCTTGGCTTTTGGCAGGGAATAAGACATTCGTTGATTCGTATGTAAAAGAGTTGTCTGTGAAGTAATTTTCAATTGCTAATACTTTATCATATCGGTTGTCTTTATCATTTGTAAGATTGACAGCCAAGTCTTTTACGCGCTGTGGTAATGACTCGGGAAGTTGTGTGTACTTTGTCATAAAATAAGGGTTTGTTTCTTGACCTTCATTTGTTTTTACAGCTTTCAAGTTTTCTATGGAAAACTCAGGGATCTCATATGTTACTTTATACGAATGTAAAGTAGTAGAAGAGTCTTCATTCATTGTATAAATTTTTTCTGAAAACGGGTCAACACTGTATGATACATCAGAAGAAGCCTCAACTGATACTAATCCTGCTGGATAGGTAAGGTGAGGGTAACTTTTTTGCATGGTAATTGTTGCCTCAGTCGTTTCCGTTTTTGTATTTTGTTCGTACCAGCTTACGATGTCGTTTTTATTTTTAAAAGAAATCTTTTTCGGATTTTCAGAAATTTCCCAGCCTTTTCCTGTATAGAAATCTTTTGTTTCTACTCTCCAATAGTGTTTGTTTTGCGTTCGTGCTGTGAAAACAATTGTAGGATCCGTCTGAAAAGGACCACCTAATCGCGAGTCATCTAAACCATACCCAATTGTAGAAACTTTTTGTTCTTTACTTGCTTCAGATGTGTTGAATTTTAAAAAATCCATTGGGTTTGGCCATTGAGGGCCAAATTTTGGAGCAAAGTATGCGATGGTTGCTAATAATACAATAAATATTGTAAGTGGTCTAAGTAATTTTGAGATTTCCCTAGCATAATTTTGTAAGTGTTCACGCTCTTTTATTCGTTCTACTTGAAGAAGACTAAGCATAAAAAATCCGATGACAACAGTTCGAATAATAGCGTAGTTTGCATTGTATAAATGTAAGTTATGAAAAGTTGCGATATAAATAATAGTCAATACAAGAAATAGAAACCCACGTTTTTTATGAATAATCCAAAATGAAGTGAAAGAACTCAAAAACCAAAATGAGAGAAAAAATAAAACCGTCGGAAAAACTGGAGAAATATCTAGTAAATTCCCTTGGAAAAATAGGGAGGAATTTCGAGACATATCAGAAAAAAATGTTGTTAGCCAAGATGGATTTATAAAAGCATTTTTATAATATAGGGAATGAATGATAAATAGGACTGTGACAATTTTTATTGGAATCTGCCACCTCGTTTGAAAAAAAGAGAGAGCGAAGCAAATTCCTATAAATGTTACGAAAATATCTAATCTACCTACATTTGTAATACCTATAAGAGGTCTTAGCCATTCTAGTAAAAGAAGAAATACACATGCATGCATAAAGAATCTGTTCGTATCCCACTTGTATTTTGTTTGTAATGTTATCATTTGCTCACCTCAAAAAACACGTTTGTATACCGGTTTTCATAAACCGTGTTTACAAATATTTGTCGTTTTTTTAGAGTTTCTATTATACTGATTTCTCGGTGTGAAAGTTGATTCGCTTTTTCTTTCACGACAAAAACCATACATTTTCTATTTTTTATAGCAGCACAATCAGCCGCCTTTTGAATATCGGGAGAAAGATTACTGGTCACGAGTATAACCGTGACGGGCTCATAAATTTTTCTTAGTTCCATGTCTACACTCTGGGAGAGCGGGAATACACTGTCTGCTTGCACTTTTGCTAAATGACAAAGGATTTGTTGTAACTGCGTATCTCCATTGTCTAAAGGGAAGATAGTTTGTTCTTTTCCGATAGACACGAATGATGCTGGTGAATTTTGTTTCAAGACAGCCCTTACGATAGAGGCAGTAAATGTGACGACTGATTCGAATAGAGGAGACTCGGTTCTGTCTATGAATATCATGACATTATGGCTGCGCTGCTGTTCAAACTCTTTTGTCATAATATTGTTTGTTCGTGCAGTTGCTTTCCAATCAATCCATGAAAAGCGATCACCAGGTTTATAGTCTCTGACACCGACAGAGATTGTAGAGTCTTTTGCTGAATTTATATTTGCTGAAAGCGCTCCTTGTTCGAAATGATTTTCCAATTGTCGATATGCTATATCTACATACTGGGGATAGACTAAAAATGTATCTGGAACTGAAAAAGTTACTTCTTTCTCTATCATGCCGAATAAATCGCCAGTTTTGACACGAACGCTTGAAAAAGTGTGCTCGCCTCTAGGGATTGTGTCAATAACATATTGAAACGAAATATTTCGTTTCAATCCTGGGAAGAGTACTACCTTATTCATCTTTGTTTGTTTACAACTTATAAATTGTGGTGGCAGTTCATCTTCTATAACTAAATAAAGTAAGGGGAAAGGAAGTTTTCTTTTTATTGTAATCGTGCTTACAAATTGTTCTCCTACTACATATCCATTTTGGTTTGTTATTCGTTTTACTTCAGCGTCCCGTAAAGCGTAGAAGGGGAGTAGTAGCGAATAAAGAGCAATGGGAATTATGCTGTAAAACAAAAACCAACTGACAAACCCTCCTTGAAGCATAGCGTACATAAATGTTAAGACTAGACATAAAGGGAGTAGCAATAACTTCATAACGTGATATAGCGCTCGTAGCATTCGTTTCATCAAGGATTCATCGTCCTTTGAGTAGGCACGGTAGTTCGTGCAACGATTTTTCCGATAACTTGTTCTCCTGTTATTCCTTCAAATTTTGCTTCCATTTTTAGAATGAGTCTATGTGCTAAAACGTAAGGAGCTAAAAATTTAACATCGTCTGGAATAACATAATTCCTGCCATGGATAAATGCATAAGCTTGTGAAGCTTTCATTAAAGCAATCGAGCCACGTGGACTTGCACCTAACTGTATAGAACTGTACGTACGAGTCTGATTAACAAGCTTTACAATGTAATGCTTAATTGCTTTGTCCATACTTACTACCCGTACGTTTTGTTGTAAATAAATTAATTCTTCTATTGTAGTAATGGTTTGTAATTGAGAGAGTGGATTTGTTTTTTCCATCCGGTTTAAAATTTCAAATTCTTCCTCTGGTGTAGGATATCCCATTTTTAGTTTCAATAAGAAACGATCGAGCTGAGCTTCTGGTAGAGAATATGTTCCTTCATATTCGACCGGATTTTGTGTAGCCATGACAAAGAACGGATTTGGTAAAGGTCTTGTAATACCATCTATTGTAATATTGCCTTCTTCCATACATTCAAGTAAAGCAGATTGTGTCTTTGGAGATGTACGATTAATTTCATCAGCAAGTACAAAATTCCCCATAATTGGTCCAGGCTTGAACTCAAATTGGAGCTCTTTCGGATTATAAATAGAAACTCCTGTTACATCTGACGGCAATAAATCAGGTGTAAATTGAATTCGCTTATAATCAGCATCAATGGATTTAGAAAGAGCACGTACTAGCATTGTTTTCCCGACACCAGGAACATCTTCTAATAGCACATGACCTTCAGCTAAGAGAGCTGTCAAAGCTAAGATTGTTTCTTTTCGTTTTCCGACCATTATTTTTTCAATATTATTGATTATTTTTTCTACAGTGGGATGTAATGAATCAAGCTGGGGCATCGTAATCCTCCTAATGTTATTATCGTTTTCTAATCAATTTAGTGGACATATTTCTAATTCTATATGTAGATAGTAAAGGTCTAACTTAAATTCTGAGAATATTCAGATTATTCATTTCAATTACATCTAGTATAATTGTTTCCGTAACTAAGAGCAATACAGTAAATAATGATTTGTAGTTTTATTCCTAGCTAGTAAAACCCCCACTGATTAAAGTTTTACTTTATGAGATTTTTACGCATAATTGTAACTAAGGGAGATGATTTCAAATTGA
The DNA here is from genome assembly GCF_022663075.1 of Bacillus cereus group sp. BfR-BA-01441. NCBI lineage: Bacteria > Bacillati > Bacillota > Bacilli > Caryophanales > Bacillaceae > Bacillus > Bacillus cereus group sp. BfR-BA-01441. Next base: position 11,237 of record NZ_JAKUEU010000033.1, on the reverse strand, counting down.
ATAAACAGAATATCAGCACAACAGTTTCAGGAGATTTAATTATTACCCATTTAATTGGAAATATAAGAACAGATGATGTGTATGAATGGTTTAATGGTTTTGAGCAAGTTTGTCAGCAATTCATTTCCGAGGGACGGAAATACAAATTGTTGGTGGATAGAAAAGGATACACGCCAAATCATTTTTCTGTTCAAAAAGCATGGAAAGATAAGTTCTTCAATGAAACTATTTTGAATCACAGTAAGGCAATTGCGTTTCTCCTTGAAGAGGGGGAGATAATGAATTATTTACAGCAAGCCAATATAAAAGAATCTGTGAAGTTTTTTGATGATTATGAACAAGCGCTAAGTTGGTTGAATGAATATCCCATATAGAAACTTTATTAAACTAGTTTCTCGCAATCAACTGGTTTTTATATATCCATAATGTTGCGGTTATCGTAAAATTCATTAGCTTATCAGTTTCCAACACAATTGTTTTCTTCGCAGATTCTTGTCTAATTGCTTGTACGATGCTAAAAAGTGACGAATAATTAGTCGGAATATTTTAAGATAATAAAAAAGAAGCTTAGTAAAAGCTTCTTTTTTATTACTATTTTTCACATGCAACTCCATCGCCATCACGATCAAGATGTGAGTCATAACCTGGTTGTCCTTTATATAGAGGAGCTTTCCCGGCAGCTCTAACTGCGGCACAATTTTTGTAATATGCACTACTAGTATTTCCTGAAGCAGGTTGTGTTTGAGCTTGCTGTGCTTTTTGCTCTTCTTGTTGCTTACGAGCTTGTTCATCAGCCTGACGTTTTTGCTCTTCTTGTTGCTTACGAGCTTGCTCATCAGCTAAGCGTTTTTGCTCTTCTTGTTGCTTACGAGCTTGCTCATCAGCTAAGCGTTTTTGCTCTTCTTGTTGCTTACGAGCTTGCTCATCAGCTAGGCGTTTTTGCTCTTCTTGTTGTTTACGAGCTTGTTCATCGGCTAGACGTTTTTGCTCTTCTTGTTGTTTACGGGCTTGTTCATCAGCCTGACGTTTTTCATCCTCTTGCTTACGAGCTTGTTCATCGGCTAGACGCTTCTCATCTTCTTGCTTTTGAGTTTTTTCGTCCGCCTCTTTTTTCTTTTCGCTATCTTTCTGTTCTTCATTGTTAGAAGCAACTTTTGTACTAGTTGCTGTCGTTTTTTCAGAAGAAGGATCTGAAATACCTGATAGCGCAACAAAAATGACAAATAATACGGCTGTAATAATAAATTGTTTTTTCGCTACACCTGTTTTCTTAATAACAGATAAGATTGCTAGAACAAGGAAGAATATAAATAGAATGAAACTTAAAGTAGAAAAAAACTCGACGACGGGGTGTTCCGATTTTGTTGTACCGGCCGTTATTAATATAATAGAAATCATAAAAAGAATAACGGTAGGACGTCCATATTGTTTTGCTTTTCCATTTTTCTTAAAGAATGAAATAATACATAAGATTAAAAGAATAAAAGCAATAAAAAATAAAGCTGCACCAATATTACTTAAAATCGTCATTTTCATACCTCCATTTGTAAGATTCTTCTTATTGATTATATAGGAACTTATTGGATATTACACGTTTTATATAAATTTAGAAAGTTAATATTTTTACTAGACTTATAAACATTTATTTTATATATAGGGAAAAATAGATATATATCCTATTACGTTTTGAAAGAGATTTCATAAATTATAGTATATCGATTGAAAGGAGGAGATTTGAATGGAATTCCAATTGTTGGTAACTTGTATATTACAAGAAGGTAATGCTTACTTTTTAGTAACGAAGGTAGACGATGTTATTACGTTAAAAGTACCGATTACTGCGGGAGTAGCAGGTTTATTTTTAGCTTTAGGTGTACCAAGATGTTCTTAATTTAAATCTCTATAGTAGAAGGGGAAGGGACATGCCTTCCTTTTCTACTATTACATAATATAATTATGTAAACTTAAATATCATATTTGTGATAGCACGTTTGAAATGGACATGCATATACTATAATGTTTCATTGGATGTTAGCGGTGAAAGGTAGTTTTAATAAGTACATCCAGTGATGTTTTTAAGTTATGAAAATAAAAGAGGTGCTATTATATATGAAAAGAAAAACATTTGATATTCCAGTTACATTGCGAAGAGAGTGGTTTTTACTAGAGTTAGCTTATTTAACGAAAAAATATGGAATTGAAATTGCAACTAGCAAAATGGATGCTGCACCGTTTTTAAGAGATCAAGTTACAGAATCAAAGATAGGGAAAGGGTTACAATACGATAAATATGATGATGAATATATAATTGAAAATTAAAGGGTAACAACAAAATTAAATTAATTTATAACAAAATATAAAATAAAGCAGATTCTAAATATAGAATCTGCTTTATTATGAAGTACTTGTAGTCAACTAACCTCTTTCTAGTGTTTTTCCTACATATTTCTCTTGCGTTATTCCAAAAGATTCACGAAGAATGCGAGCATAATCTTTAGATTCTATTGGTCGTTTATTTTTAGTGCCTTTAAAGGTTTCTGTATAATTTTTATTTGTTAATGATATGTGACCATAAGTAGTTAATTTACAAGTGATAGCCCCTTTATTAAAAGGAGATTCTTTATGCTCTACAATCACTTTTTGAATGTTATTCACTTTTTTCTCATCTATTGGATCTACAGTGAAAGCATAGCCTATTTTCCATTCATTTGAAGGTTCAGATTGTAAGAAACTTGTAGATTCTCCGTTAGCTCCTTTTCTCATTTCTAAAATATGCGTACCTTTTCGAGTATTTCGCTTACGAATTCGATATTCTCCTGTTTGAGAGGAGATGACTTCTCCGTTAAAAGGGACTGGATGTAAAGGGAGATGAGATGCAAAACCTGCATCCACAACATAATCTTTACCCTCATGACTTAATATGATAATGACATGACCATCATCGGGTTTCCATTTATTATCGTACAGATCATAAACAGTACCGGCTACTTTGTATACTTGAAACCCACAATCAATTAAAAAATAATACAATAAGGAGTTTAATTCATAACAAAGTCCACCTCGTTTTTGAATAAGTAACTTTTCTATTAAGTTATCTTTTGAGATATTTTTAATAGTACCAGCCATAATATCAAGATTTTCATAGGGGAGAATCATTCCCATTTTTAAGAGAATTTCATCTAAATCATCAAATGTTATTTCTTTTGCAGGAATTTTTAAGCGTTTAAAAAACTCCTTTTGTAAATTGGTCATCATAAAGTATTCTCCTTTCTTTTTACAGAATTTTCTTCTGCTCACCGATAGGTTAGTACTTCTAAAAAGTTAATTCAAGTGCGCGGAAATTATCATAATATATGTTTCTGGAAATGTGATTTTATATTCTGAAATTTCAGTTTAATTTTTAATCGTAGGAAAGTCTTATAATATAAGCTCCTTTAAAATTAGTTTGTATTTAATGAAAAGAAAGTACATATCTTTATTATATTTTTAAATAACTAACTAGTAATAAAATGTTTTTTTACTAAAATTTTTTCAAGATTTGTATGCTTTATATAAACAATATTGATTTAAAAAATATCTGGATGTAGCTAAGTTAACAATTATTGAGAAACTTTTTTGTCGTATTCTATCAAAAGGAAGAGGTAGAAACAAAGAGAATAACGAGAGTTAAGGAAGAGGGTATACAACTAGTAACCTTCTAAAAATAGGGCTAACATCTTTTTAAAATAAAAGATTAGCTATTATTAAGGAAGGGAAAATATAAAATATTATAAAGAACACCTTCTTTCAAAAAAATAGGGGGAGTAATATGCGACTGATGAGAAGATGCGTGGCCTTACTAATTGTATTTTTTATCATGGCTCCAACGATTAGCACAAATGTACAGGCAGAAGTTGTAAAAGAGCTTGGAAAGGGGTTTCCTGATACAGAAGTATTCACACCTGGAGAATGGTTTTTAGGCCAAAAACCTGCTAATTATGATGAGAATAAACCGCCAATTCTCTTTGTACAAGGAAGAAATGGTAATGCTGATAGTTGGTATGGAAAGACAGTATATCATGATATAAATGATATGTATGATTATGCTTTAAAAGCAGGCTATCAAACAGTGTTTATACAATTGTATGATGCAGCGGGGAAAGGTTCGGCTAGTCAGTGGGATAACGGAAAATTGTTGGCACAAAAACTTGAAGAAATATATAATCATTTCGGTAAGAAAGTTAATATTGTAGCGCATAGTAAAGGTGGAATTGATACACAAGCTGCATTAGTTGAATATGGTGCGAATCGATTTGTTGGAAATGTTATTACACTTGCTACACCGCATCACGGCTCAAATTTAGCAGATTTGTCATATAGTTGGTGGGCAGGGTGGCTTGCTTCTATATTAGGTCAAAAAGATGATGGTACGTACTCGTTACAAATAGGTGAAATGGCAAAGTTTCGTTCAATAATAGATAACAACCCAGCAGCTAAATTAAACCGTTACTATACGGCTACTGGAACTAGCTGGGGGCCAACATTTTCTGCATTATCTATGGGTGGGTTATATTTATCATCGTACGGTTCAAATGATGGACTAGTAAATGAATGGAGTGCCAAGCTATCGTACGGTACACATTTATTTACAGATTCCAGATTTGATCATGACAATATAAGAAAAGGATCAGCTGTTTTTGCACGAATTGAACCATATTTACGTACGACAAATGTGGGGTTACCAGCTTTAGTAGCATCCAGCACTAGTTCAAATGAAAATCTAGAACAATTAAATACAACTTCAAATCAAAATATTTTAGGAGGCGAATTACCACAAAATCAGTGGATAGAGCAAAGTATTTCTGTTGATAAAAAGGCTGAAGGAATAGTTTCTGTACTAACTGCTTCTTCTGATGTTGAAGTACAAATGGTATCTCCAAAAGGAAAAATCTATGCAAATAAAGATAGCGCTATAACTACTAGTGAAGGCGAATCTTTTTTTAATGGGGCGACAATTAGAACATTTAAGTTTGATAAATTGGAAGTAGGCGAATGGAAAATCAAAATGATGGCGAAGCAGTCGAAAGATGCATATTTAGTTGTAAGCGATTACAAGGGTGGCGCGCCATTTGTTCTTCAAATGCCTACAAAAGTTAAAGTAAATAAACCTGAGTATAAACTGAAAAAATCACCTGTAGCACCTGAAATGAAAGGGGATCTTTCCATAACAGTAAGAGTCGTTAATAAAGAAGGTAAGTTAGTCTCTGAATTTAATGAATTACAAAATGTTAATACGAATACATTTACAGGTGCTTTGAAAGATATAAAACAACCGGGAGTATATAACGTTACGATGGATATAAAAGGGATGAATAAAGAAGGAAAATCATATAATCGTACGATTGTTAAGTCGGTTTATGTAGAGAAATAAGGAAGAATAAATAAGTATAATAAAAAAGTGCAGAAATCTTGTGTTAGAAAGAATTCTGCACTTTTTTTGCGTGATGAAAGATAATAAAAGTCGAAGAAAACTGTTATTCAATAAAAAAAGATGCTGAAATAGCATCTGAATGTAAAGAAATAATATTAACTTAGTTTTGTAACTGTTAATTCAACTGAATTTATACCATTGTCACAAGTTACAATACTTTGACGATTAAAACCACTATTATTTCTAAGTTGAAGAGTTGAATTAGCAGGCACTGTAACAATCGTTTCGCCAACGAGTTGAAGACATTCGTTATTTGATGAAGTATTCATTTGAATAGCGAAGTCACCTTGACTATTAGCAAGTGGATTGTTATTTAAAAATATAGTTATGACTGGGATATGTGGAAATACAGGATTTAAAGTAGTATTAATACTGGAAATGAACGAAACTCTATAATCACCAAATTGTCTAAAGTGTATAGTAGTAGGATTTAGTAAGGAAACGCCTCCTGCTAAAGGTCCAACGTGATTAAATGGAAAAGGATCGCCAAAAGGAACAGTTATAAATTCAGTTTGCCAAAAAGTTCCGTATGCAGGACAGCTGCGTTTATGTGAATGGTCACATGAACATTTTTTATACGAGTTTGAAGAATGATAGTATGAACCCAATATATTACCTCCTATTCTTAATAAATTTAAACCACATAGTAGTTTATGAAGGTGAATCACAATTGGCGTGTATGCTTGTACTATAAAAGGAGATAGATGTGGAATATAAAGTGGTCAAATGATGAAATGTAGTATTTGGGTATTACCTGTAACACCTTTTGAAGATGATAAGGTTCATAATTTGATAGAAAAATAAATGGAATTTCTAAATAGATTGAAGTAACGAGGAAACGTTTATCCCGCTATTTTCCGAGCAGTAAGACTCCCATCTCAAAATTCAGCGAAAGCAAAGAAGTTAGGTGGGGATGAACAAAACCCCCACTCATTAAAGTTTCACTTTACTATATTAATTTCGTCTGACAAACAGCAATATTATCTTTCGCTGTATGGATGTTATCATTTGGTGAAGTTATGGCATTTAACTGTATGTATATTAGGTTATTCAGTTTATTTTTTTATTTGCGTAGCTGAGCAGGAAGAAGTCAGAAAATATAGAATAATGTACATATGAAGCATCGTTTGTTTTTGGTGTGAATAGTAATTAAAGATACGCTAAAATATTTAAAATTGTAACGAAAGAGAGATTAAATAATAGAGGGAGCAACTTACATGGAAAATATATTAAAGGTATCTTCAAAATCAAGCCCAAATTCAGTCGCGGGTGCAATAGCGGGTGTACTAAGAACAAGTGGTAATGTGGAAATTCAAGCGATTGGGGCTGGAGCTATAAATCAAGCGATTAAAGCAATTGCGATTGCAAGAGGGTTCGTCGCTCCAAGTGGTATTGACTTAGCCTTCGTACCAGCATTTCAAGAGATTTCTATCAATAATGAAGATAGAACAGCGATTAAATTAATTGTAGGTCCTAGAAAGAAAAGGTCTTAGTAGAAGAGAGTGTTACTATAAGGGGAAAAGACCAATAGACTTCCCATGTTAGATACGTTATTTTATGTAACCGATCCTTGGGTGTGGACATAGCATTATGCCGGACGCATGTCTGTTAAGTTTTCCTTAAACTTAGCGAGTGTTCTAGATACTTAAAAATGCCAAATCCTTTGTGATATAAGGGATTTGGCATTTTTGATGTTTTTAAAAATAAACAACCCTAAAACTGCTCATTTAGAAGATTTAGTTTTAGTAGCGGCCATTGAACGTTTTTATGATAGTTTACCTGATAAATAGAAGAGTTTACCAATGAAAAGTAACTGGGGGATTCAAAAAATGAATCAAACTATTTTAGAGAAAGTCCTAAAATTTCGGGATGATAGGAACTGGAAGCAGTTCCACAATCCTAAAGATTTAGCTATTTCTCTTTCTTTAGAGGCGAGTGAGTTGTTGGAGAATTTTCAGTGGAAAAGCAGTGAGGAAGCTGTAGAAACAAAAAAAGAAGACATGAAAGATGAGTTGGCAGATCAATTGGATATTGACTTAGAAGAGATTATTATAAACAAAATAGAAAAAATAATAAAAAATATCCAGTAGAGAAATCTCGAGACTCTAAAAAGAAATATAATGAAATTTAAAAAAGGTGGAATTAAATATGTTATATCTTTTTACTGCAAGTAATGATAGTGCTATAAAAAATTTGGAAGCTACTATTGAAAAAATATATCCTATTTCTACATGTTTAGCAGATTTAGATGCCGATACAGTAACTAAACTTAAAGATAATGAATTACATGAGAATGTATGTATGTGGGGAGCAACTCCTGGTTCTTCAAATGTTGATAGATGGGAAAAGTTAAAAGAGGGTGACGGGATTTTAGCATATTCTAAAGGGGAATTTAAGTTTTTCGGGACAATTTTTGCTAAGACTCATAACCCAGATGTGGCTAGAAAAATTTAGAAAACAAACGATAATGATGAAACTTGGGAATACATCTATTTTATTAAGGACCTAAAACCTGTAAACATTAAAGCAATCGAATTCGCAGCTTTCTTTGGCTACAAATTGAACCATACACCACAAGGATTTACTAATATTGATTCGGATTTTAGTAAAGTAAAGATTGCAGAAGAAGAGAAATCGGAAAATCGAAAAAAAACTAAAATGGAATCTGGTAGGGAAGTATGGCCTCGTGATCCGAAAAAAGCTAAACAAGCTATTAAACAGGCAGAATTTAAATGTGAAATAGATGACACACATGAAACATTTGTATCGGAAGCCAGCCGAAAAAATTATATGGAGGCCCATCATCTAATACCGTTAAGAATGCAACATGATTTTGAAAATAGTTTAGATGTTGTTGGAAATATAGTTAGTATATGTCCGAACTGTCATAGGTTGATTCATTATGGAAGAGACAAAGATAAGAAAAAAGTTTTAGAACTTCTCTTTGAATAAAGAAAAGATTCTTTGAAGAAGTTCGGTATTGAGGTATTTCTCAAAGAGCTATTTGGATACTATGGAATTCTAAAATAAGAATATTCATAGCTATAGGGAAGGTAGAATGTTTCATACTTAAACATAGGTATTATTGTGATGGAAATTTAAATTTCGTCTTTTGAAAGTATCAATAATTTGTATTATTTTTATAGGGTTATATATTTTTCTTTTGCTCTGCTGTATAGCAGAGCTCTTTTTTTGTCGTACAAAAGCCACCTATATATGTGAAGTGCACCCCAATTGTTAGGCTGTGTCTAACAATTGGGGTGCACTTCAGTCCTGTCGGGCGGCTTCTTTTAATTTATATTCACCAATTCATCAAACTTAAACTTAGTATTCAAACCAAAAGCATCTGTACAATATATAGTTTTCGTCATCGGTTCAATATGTAATACATTTATGTACATGTCTTGCACCATTCCATCACGATAGTATGAGATATGTATTTCTTCTTCCTCGTGAAAAGATTGCATTAACGCTCTTTCTATTCGTTCCATAGTATCTTGTGTTAAAAAAGGTTTAGGTACTTTATATTGTTCCTCAAACATTCTATGTATTTCCTCGTATTGCTCCGGTATTGAAGCAAACGGATTCCATTTCATCATACCTCTTCCACGTACTACAGGAAAGCCGTTATATTCCATGATGTAATACCTCACTTTTGTTTTTTTAACTCCACTACAAACAAACGTGTGTTCTTTTTTGGATTTGAAAAGGGACCATTTTGTTAACATGAATATTCAAAAATGATTTTTTCAAGTTAGAATATTCAAAAACTTATTTATGCAAACAAGCATGTCATGATAACATTTAACAAAAGGGGGTAGAAGTAGATGAGTGTTGACATTATTTCTAAAGAAGAAATCACAAAATTATTAAACGACTGGTATCAAGCTATGATTTCACAACGTGTATTACAGTCTCAGAAAATAAAAGAAGATATTGCAAATAAAATCAATAATATTAAGGAAGACCAAACAATATTAGTCTACTACGCTTTATTGAATGCACGGTATAAACTGCTAATTCGGGATATGGATAGTACAAAAGATATTCTGGACAAAATCGAGCCTTTACCAGAGTCTACAGAAACATTTTTAGAGTACTATCATCATTTATTTAAAGCAATTTACGCTATTAATAAAGCAAATCATAGTGAAGCAAGAATGCAATTTGAAAAAGCTGAAACGTTTTTAGAGTACATGCATGATGAAATTGAAAAAGCTGAATTTAATTATTGGCTTGCAGTCCATTACTATCACGTATTAAAACCGATCCTAGCAGTTCAATTTGCTACAAAGGCGAATGAAGTATTTTCAATTAGTCCAGGGTATGAATTAAAAACTGCAGCATGCTTAAATACTTTAGGAATGGCACACATTCGACTAAATGAATTCGAAAGTGCAGAGGAATATTTACTTTCAGCACTAGGTACCTTCCAAAAATCTAATGATGAACTTCTTATTAAACGAGTTAAGCATAATTTAGGACTTTTATACGCAAGTCAAAACATGCCAGAGTTAGCAATTAAACACTTAGAGGATTCATTAGAAAATAACGCTAAAACTATGTTTCTTTTAGCAAGAGAACATTTTAAGTTAGGTTATAGTCATATCGCTAATGAATATATTGAGAATGGCTATAAGATTAGCGACTTATGTTATCGTCATCATTTCCGAATTTTAAAAGCAGTACATAACTATGTACCGCAAGAAGAATTAGAAAATGTGGTTATAGAAGGTATTTCGTATTTTGAAAAAGAAGAATTATATGATTGGGTAAAAGAATATGCTTCTCTTTTAGGTGAAATATTCTATGGTTCAGAAAATCATAGAAAAGCAAGCAAGTATTTGCACATCGCTTTAGATGCAGACAAAAAGAGCATAGAAAGAAGGGCGCTAAAATGAAAAAAGCAATCTTATTAATGATGATGTTATCCGCTGTTTTTACTTTTGGTCTTACTAATGCAAAAGACATACCACAAAACGAAGCAATTGAAGTGTTTATGGATCATGGAGAACATATTTAAAACCTAAGGAAGAGGGCGCTTATAGTGTCCTCTTTTTAATATCTATTATTTATATGATGAGGTTGCAGGTACATCTTTTGGTTATTGTTTGATAAACGTAAGATGTTTCTAAAAATGTGTATACAAAGGTGTATTTTTGTACTGTATATGTTCACGTACTATATAAAAAAGTATGAAAATCTATAAAAATAATTATTTCAATAAAATTTGTTTTAGATATTAAAAAGTGCCAAAACCCTTGTGGTATAAGGGGTTTGGCACTTTTGTGTTTTTTATATTTTATCAAATAAACAACCCTAAAACTGCTCATTCTTCTCCCAAGATTCAACGATATAATGTGCAATCGTCGGATTGAAGCCTTTACCAACTAAAAACATAATCGCAGCAACTTCTGTTAATGCGTGTTCGTGTGATGTATGTTTTGCTTCATTTAAACCGTAATCTACCCATGGTTTTACGAAATCTAGTACAGGTTTCTTGAAAGGTAAAAATTGTGTACCGACAACTTGTTGAATTTGTTGTTGTGTTGGTTCAGTAATTGGTCCAGGTGGTAAGATTTGTGGTTGTGTAATGTCTAGTGTTGGTCCGGGCGGTAAAATTTGTGGCTGAGTTGGATCTATTGTTGGTGGTTTAGGTGGTGAGACACGTGCGTCGTAGTTTGGTTGATACATTTGTTGTTGATATTGCGGTTGTTGTGGTTGAGTTGTGTATGGGTTTTGTGGTGCTGCATATGGATTTTGTTGA
>NZ_JAKUEU010000032.1:0-56799 GCF_022663075.1 Bacillus cereus group sp. BfR-BA-01441 | reverse complement strand
ATAAAAATTTCACTTAATGCAGCGCGCCAAGAATTTGAAAATAACCTTTTTTAATTTTTATCTTCTTTCTCTTTAACGGCAGAAAGTACAGTTTGTTTTACCCAAGCTTTTCTTCGTTTATGCTGTAGACCCCATTGGTATAAACTTTGGGCTCCTAAAATAAGTGAAATGACAATGCCGCTAATCGCAATTAATAGAGCGAAAAATTCAAGAGGTGACGATATTTTGTTTGAATCGGTGTTTCTTAAAAGGTCAATCATAGTAAACCCTAACATTTGGCCCACTACAGAGTAGAGCGTTAAAATTAATAATAAGAGGCTATCTTTTTTAGAGGCGACATTTTCTTGATATTTAAACAAACTATCAAGATTTTGTTTCGCGTTCGAGTATAGAACCTCAATATTAAAAAGTTTTCTTAAACGAAAGAAAATATCTTCACTTTGTGATTGGGATACTAATTCTAAAGAAAAATAATTAGCAGTGAAGGAATTGATCGAATAAATTAATTTCTCTATTTCATTAGTATCTTGTTCAATGTTTAGCTCAGCATAGGCGTTAGCCATTTTTAATAAAACAATTTTATGGAATAGGTTTAATAATAAAGCGTAATAAAATTCTCCGTACATTTGACTAGCAAGTTTAGCGATTTTACGTTCTCCTTCATTTGTTACACATGTAAAAATATGTTCTTCCATTATGAAATAACGATTTGGAGCCCATCTCTGGTAAGCGTGTTTTTTTAAATAGTCATGAATGTAAGGAAGGTTATTTGCGCTCACATATGGCTTACCATCACTTGTTAATCCGGAAAGACTAGAAGTACGATAAACATCCACTTCATTAAGCTCCATACCTTCTTTTAGTGACAATAAAGTTTGGACGTACATTCTTTGGTCTTCGAAGAAAGGGAAGGTTTGAAAGTATGAACTTCTTAATCTCTTCTTTTCAAAGAAATCAGTTACACCATGAAATAAATAACCAAAAATGAATTTTTCAACTTGGGAATACTTTTTTCCGTTACATTCAATACAAATAGTCTCATTTGTATCATTTTTAGTTTCAAGTACACGGAAGCGAGCAGCGAATTCGATTGCTTCAGATAAAGTCATGTTTGGAGCAGTGTTTACTTCTGTTCGAATTGTTAAGAAGCCAAGTTCATAAGGACAAAGTGTGACATCAATAGAGTGTATCTTGAATGGAATTGAAATAAGGTTTGTTGTTAAATGTCCAGTTAAGTTAAGGTCCTTTGAATAACGTTGCAAGCCCTTTTGATGCTCTGAGTGAGGAAAGAGAATTTTATTTGTAAATGAAAGATAGTATGCTTCCATATTTTGATGTGAAACTTTAAACTCCCCATAATATGTATTTTCATCATCGAGATGATCGAGCCGAAAAGGACGAAAATCGTTTTTTTGTAAGAAAGGGAACATCTCTTGTTCATATCCAGCTTTAAACGAAAACGGGAATATAAATTGAAATATAGCTGTTGCTACACCTTTTTCCTCAATTGATTGTATTGCCTCCATCTACATTGTGTCCTTTCCATATATGCTATAGAAACAACATGCCCAAATTTATTTGAAAATAACCACTCTTTTATACTCAATTGAGAGTGAAAATTCAGCTTATTTAGCAGAGGACATGTATAATGTTATGTATACTAAAAGTTATAAAATTTTATTTTGAAAAGGGGGATGCTGTATGCGGATTTTAGTATTAGGCGCTGGTGGAGTCGGAGGATTTTTTGGTGGCAGATTAGTCGAAAAGGGAGAAGATGTTACATTTCTTGTTCGTAGTAAACGGAAAAAACAATTAGAGGAAAGAGGACTTGTAATCCGAAGTGTTAACGGGGATTTTTCCTTTCAACCGAAATTAATAACGAAAGAAGAGAGAACTTCTCCATTTGATGTCATTTTATTTTCAACAAAAGCGTATCACTTAAACGAGGCAATTCAAGATTTGAAGCCGTTTGTTGGCGAAAATACTGTAATCATTCCATTGTTAAATGGTATCGCTCATTTATCGCTATTACAAAAAGAATTCGGCGAAGAAAAAGTAATTGGCGGTTTATGCTTTATCGAGACGACGTTAAACGATCAAGGAGAAATTGTACAAACTAGCGCTGCCAACAGACTTGTGTTTGGAGAAATTAAGTCTCAAAATTCAGAGAGAGTAAAGCATATTTCTAAAGCATTTGCAGGTACGAAATCTAGTTTTGTTTTAAGTGAAAATATTACGCAAGATATGTGGCATAAATATTTATTTATTACTGTAATGTCCGGTGTGACAACGTTAATGCGTGCACCAATTGGACCAATCCGTGAAAGTGAAGGCGGCCGTGATTTTATCCGTAATGTATTTGAGGAATCTGTACAAATCATGAGAGTATTAGGAGCTCCAATAAAGGTTAATATTGTCCAGGAACATATGAAAACAATTGATAAAATTTCGTATGATATGAAGTCATCGATGCAACGTGATATGGAGAAGGGTTCGTTTATTGAAGGGAAGCACTTGCAAGGATATTTACTGGATGTAGCAGAGCAATTTTCTATAGCGGCACCATTATTAGGCACTATATATCAAAATTTAAAGGTGTATGAAGAGATGACCTTTAACAGATCTGTAATAGAATTAGATGTATGAAAAAATAAAAAAGATAGCAATATATAAGTGTATTGCTATCTTTTTTATTTTTTGTATGACAAATTATTTATTTCTTTTCGTTCTATCTGTCAAATTTATTTCCTGTTCACGTTTACCATATAACTGATTAATTTCATTTGCTACTGCATCTAAATATGAATCGGAAAAAATAGGCTTCTTTTCTTTAGACATATGGGTCTCCTTTGCGGATTTTTTAGTATTCATTATGTATATTTCTCAGTGGATTATGCGCAATCATTTTAATTTTTTTCTTATTAAAAATTTTTGTTTACTTTTTGAAAATAAAGGAGTATTATAATCCACAGTTTCAATTTTCTAAATCGCTGAAACCGCATGGTACGGGGGACCCGTTTTTACGGATTAGTACATAATCCGATGGGGTGAATCCTTGAAAAAGGTAGGGCTACTCATAGGCCCGAATCCGACAGCTAACCTCGTAAGCGTTATATTGAGAAGGAAGGTGGAGCTTGTGCGACAAAAAAAATAATGTCTACAAGTCTATTTCGCTATGGCTTGTAGACATTTTTTGTTTTCTGAGGAAATCGTTTACTGGCTGTAACAAGCAGTAAAGTTCGTACAAAATTATTGGAGAGTGGACAGCATTGGTTTCATCTATTAAAAGATTTTTAATTGGAAGACCGTTAAAATCAACGGAGCTTGGAGAACAGAAGCTTAATAAAACGAAAGCTTTAGCTATTTTATCTTCTGACGCATTGTCATCAGTTGCTTACGGTCCAGAGCAAATTTTAATTGCTTTAGCAGGTGTTGGAGCGATCGCTTATTGGTATTCCATTCCGATCGCTGTTGGGGTATTAGTATTATTGACAGCCCTTATTTTATCTTATCGTCAAATTATTTTTGCTTATCCGCATGGCGGGGGAGCGTATGTTGTATCAAAAGAAAATTTAGGGATGAATCCAGGCTTAATTGCTGGAGGATCTTTATTAGTTGACTATATTTTAACTGTTGCGGTAAGTGTGTCCGCTGGTACAGATGCAATTACGTCTGCATTTCCTAGCTTACATGCACACAACGTAATTATTGCGGTTATATTTGTTATATTAATTACGATCTTAAATTTAAGAGGAGTAACGGAATCAGCTTCCGTTTTAGCATATCCTGTTTATTTATTCGTTTTAGCATTATTTATATTAATTGGTGTAGGCATATATAATATTTTAACTGGTCATGTTTCACCCACTTTACATGCGCCGATTGGTACACCAGTTGCAGGGATTAGTTTATTTTTATTACTAAGAGCATTTGCATCAGGTAGTTCTGCTTTAACAGGTGTTGAAGCAATTTCAAATGCAATTCCGAACTTTAAAGATCCTGCGCCAAACAATGCTGCAAAAACATTGCTTGCAATGGGTGCATTACTTGCTGTGTTATTTTCAGGAATTGTGTTTTTAGCCTATTATTACGGAGTGACTCCGAGTAAAGAAGTAACAGTTGTTTCTCAAATTGCTGAACAAACATTTGGACGTAATTTCATGTACTATTTCATACAAGGTACAACAGCTTTAATATTAATTCTTGCTGCTAATACAGGTTATTCTGCATTTCCTTTATTAGCGGTTAACCTGGCAAAAGATAAATTCATACCGAGAATGTTTACGATTAGAGGAGACCGTCTAGGTTACTCAAACGGTATTATTATACTTGGAGTTGCTTCGATTATTTTAATTGTAGCTTTCCAAGGACAAACAGAACATTTAATTCCACTATATGCAGTAGGTGTATTTATTCCATTTACACTTTCTCAAACAGGAATGGTATTAAAATGGCTTCGCGAAAAGCCTGAAGGATGGGCTTTAAGATTAACGGTTAATTTAATTGGTGCAGTTATTAGTTTTATCGTAATGAGCATGTTCTTTTTAACTAAATTTGCACAAGTTTGGTCGATTCTTATTTTTTTACCAGTTATTATCTTCTTATTCCATCGAATTAAGAAGCATTATGATGCAGTGGGTGATCAATTAAGTTTAAAAACTTGCGAGCCTCTTATTCCAATTGAGGGGAATGTAATTGTCGTTCCTGTAGCAGGTATGACGCATGTAGTAGAAAATTCATTGAACTATGCGAAGTCTCTTTCGGCAGATCAAGTTATCGCTGTATATGTTGCTTTTGACAGAGAAGAAGAAAAGAAATTTGAAGAGAAATGGAAGAAGTGGCAACCTGAAGTAAGGCTTGTTACATTACATTCTCATTATAGAAGTATTATTCAGCCGCTAACGAAGTTCATTGATACAGTGCAATATAAGGCAAGTGAATCGAATTACCGCGTTACGGTCGTTATACCACAGTTCATTCCGAAAAAAGGTTGGCATAACATTCTTCATAATCAATCCAGTTTACTCATACGTGCGTATTTACTTTATAAAAGAAATGTTGTTATTACGACAGTTCCATATCATTTGAAAAAATAAGAAGATTTTTTAAGGATAGTTTCATGAAAATGAAGCTATCCTTTTTGTGTATATGCTATGCATAATTGCATACGGGGTTAAAAATTATATCAATATAATTTTACCGGTTGTTTGCAAGTAGTGTTTTCTGTTGTGATATGTAGATATTTCAATCGATAAAGTGAATCGGATTATATTTTGAAATAAGGACATGAAAGCTTGAAAATAAAGGGAATGAAAATACTTCTTTACGTTATATAAACAGCTGTGTTTAAATGACCTTACAGTACAAAACTTATATGAAAACAAAACGAAATTTCATATTTACGTATGTTGTTTAGTTTGAAATGAATAATATTTTTACGTAATATATTCACTGTGTGAATGTGAGAATTTCGATGAAATAGAAAATTTATACAATATTATTCATACTAAGCACATATGAAAAATTTTATAACAATAAGTAAGTACTGTAGCAATAACAGTTGGGAGAGATGGTTCATACATAGATCACGGTGAGAACGTTCTCTATTTTAACCATCTCAAATTATGGGCAAGAAAATAGAATAATAAAATGCGATAGTAATAGTTGCTAATACATAGGAGGAGTTAAAGTGAAAAAGACTTTAATTACAGGGTTATTGGTTACAGCAGTATCTACGAGTTGCTTCATTCCTGTAAGCGCTTACGCTAAGGAGGGGCAAACAGAAGTGAAAACAGTATATGCGCAAAATGTAATTGCTCCAAATACATTATCCAATTCAATTAGAATGTTAGGATCACAATCACCGCTTATTCAAGCATACGGATTAATTATTTTGCAACAGCCAGACATTAAGGTAAATGCGATGAGTAGCTTAACGAATCATCAAAAGTTTGCAAAGGCGAATGTACGAGAGTGGATTGATGAATATAATCCGAAGCTAATTGACTTAAATCAAGAGATGATGAGATACAGCACTAGATTTAATAGCTATTATAGTAAGCTCTATGAACTAGCAGGAAACGTAAATGAAGATCAGCAAGCAAAAGCAGATTTTATGAGTGCATATGGAAAATTACAATTGCAAGTACAAAGCATCCAAGAGAGTATGGAGCAAGATTTATTAGAGTTAAATCGATTTAAAACGGTATTAGATAAAGATAGTAACAACTTATCAATTAAAGCCGATGAAGCAATAAAAACACTGCAAGGATCAAGTGGAGATATTGTGAAATTAAGAGAAGATATTAAAAGAATTCAAGGGGAAATTCAAGCTGAACTAACTACTATTTTGAATAGACCTCAAGAAATCATTAAAGGTTCTATTAATATCGGTAAACAAGTATTTACAATCACAAATCAAACTGCACAAACGAAAACAATCGATTTTGTTTCTATCGGTACTTTAAGTAATGAAATTGTAAATGCTGCAGATAGTCAAACGAGAGAAGCAGCTCTTCGCATTCAACAAAAGCAAAAAGAGTTATTGCCACTTATTCAAAAGTTATCACAAACTGAAGCAGAGGCGACTCAAATTACATTCGTTGAAGATCAAGTAAATAGCTTTACAGAATTAATTGATCGTCAAATTACAACTTTAGAAACGTTATTAACGGATTGGAAAGTTTTAAATAATAATATGATTCAAATTCAAAAGAATGTTGAAGAAGGCACGTATACAGACAGTAGTTTACTTCAAAAACATTTTAATCAAATTAAAAAAGTAAGTGATGAAATGAATAAGCAAACAAATCAATTTGAAGATTACGTTACAAACGTTGAAGTACATTAAACAGAAAAATAATTAGCGATATAGGGAGAGAAGAAAAATGACAAAAAAACCTTATAAAGTAATGGCTCTATCAGCACTGATGGCAGTATTTGCAGCAGGAAATATTATGCCGGCTCATACGTATGCAGCTGAAAGTACAGTGAAACAAGCTCCAGTTCATGCGGTAGCAAAAGCTTATAATGACTATGAAGAATACTCATTAGGACCAGAAGGCTTGAAAGATGCAATGGAAAGAACAGGTTCAAATGCTTTAGTAATGGATCTGTACGCTTTAACAATTATTAAACAAGGTAATGTTAACTTTGGAAATGTATCGTCTGTTGATGCGGCTTTAAAAGGGAAAGTAATTCAGCACCAAGATACAGCTAGAGGAAATGCGAAGCAATGGTTAGATGTATTAAAACCACAGCTTATTTCAACGAATCAAAATATCATTAACTACAATACGAAATTCCAAAACTATTATGATACTTTAGTTGCTGCAGTTGATGCAAAGGATAAAGCGACTCTTACGAAAGGCTTAACTAGATTATCAAGTAGTATTAATGAAAATAAAGCGCAAGTGGATCAGTTAGTAGAAGACTTGAAGAAATTCCGAAATAAAATGACTTCGGATACGCAAAACTTCAAGGGTGATGCAAATCAAATTACATCTATATTAGCTAGTCAAGATGCAGGAATTCCGCTTCTGCAAAATCAAATTACAACGTACAATGAAGCGATTAGTAAATATAATGCAATTATTATCGGTTCATCTGTTGCGACAGCTCTAGGACCAATTGCAATTATCGGTGGTGCAGTAGTTATTGCTACGGGTGCAGGAACACCGCTAGGAGTAGCATTAATTGCAGGTGGTGCAGCAGCTGTAGGCGGTGGTACAGCTGGAATCGTATTAGCGAAGAAAGAGCTTGATAATGCACAAGCAGAAATTCAAAAGATAACAGGACAAGTTACAACTGCGCAATTAGAAGTAGCAGGATTAACGAACATTAAAACACAAACAGAGTATTTAACAAATACAATTGATACTGCAATTACAGCGTTACAAAATATTTCAAACCAATGGTACACAATGGGATCAAAATACAATTCTTTACTTCAAAATGTAGATTCTATTAGTCCAAACGACCTAGTTTTCATTAAAGAAGATTTAAACATTGCGAAAGATAGCTGGAAAAACATTAAAGACTATGCAGAAAAGATTTATGCTGAAGATATTAAAGTAGTAGATACGAAAAAAGCATAATTGAATACGAATCGTTAGAGCGTTAAGTGTTGATGAATGATTTGAAGCTCCTGTTCAGTTGTGAGCAGGAGCTTTTGATATCCTTATAAGGAGAATAGGTGAAAAATATGCAGAAAAGTTTTTATAAAAAATGTCTTTTAGCGGTAATGATTGCTGGGGTGGCAACGAGTAACGCATTCCCTTTACATCCTTTTGCAGCAGAACAAAATGTAAAGGTGCTACAAGAAAATGTGAAAAACTATTCTCTTGGACCAGCAGGATTCCAAGATGTAATGGCACAAACGACATCAAGCATATTTGCAATGGATTCATATGCAAAATTAATTCAAAATCAACAAGAGACGGATTTAAGTAAAATAAGTTCGATTAATAGTGAATTTAAAGGAAATATGATTCAGCATCAAAGAGATGCAAAAGTTAATGCAGCATATTGGTTAAATAATATGAAGCCTCAAATTATGAAAACAGATCAAAATATTATAAATTACAATAATACTTTTCAATCGTATTATAATGACATGTTAATAGCGATTGATCAAAAGGATAGCGGAAAATTAAAAGCGGATTTAGAAAAGTTGTATGCAGATATTGTAAAGAATCAAAATGAGGTAGATGGATTATTAGGAAATTTGAAAGCTTTTCGCGATAGAATGGCGAAAGATACAAATAGTTTCAAAGAGGATACAAATCAGTTAACAGCGATATTGGCAAGTACGAATGCTGGTATTCCAGCTCTAGAGCAACAAATAAATACATATAACGATTCGATTAAAAAGAGTAATGATATGGTCATTGCTGGTGGCGTACTTTGCGTAGCGCTAATAACATGTCTTGCTGGCGGGCCGATGATTGCGGTTGCGAAAAAAGATATCGCAAATGCAGAAAGAGAAATCGCTAATTTAAAAGATAGAATTTCAGGAGCGCAAGCAGAAGTCTTAATTTTGACTGATGTAAAAAATAAAACAACAAACATGACAGAAACAATTGATGCAGCAATTACAGCACTACAAAACATATCAAATCAATGGTATACAGTAGGTGCAAAATATAATAATTTACTACAAAACGTAAAAGGAATTAGTCCGGAAGAGTTTACGTTTATAAAAGAAGATTTACATACAGCGAAAGATAGCTGGAAAGATGTAAAGGATTATACAGAAAAATTACATGAAGGCGTGGCGAAGTAAACAGTGGACTAGTTCTGCTGTTTATTTTTTTATCCTGTTTTTTGTGAGAGTTGAACTTGCAATTATATATAAGTTTGTCATGTGTTTTATCCATGTGTGTATAAAAATCTTTTCGTTATCGCTCCCTTTGATAGAATCTATTTTTATATGGTTTTTTACCGAGTTTTTTAAAAATTAAATTTTATGGCTTGATAATTCATTTAAAATGATTTAATCTTATATCAAATGATATGTTTATCTATCAAAAATGCTTTTGTAAAGATAAAGGAGTGATTGAGAATGTTAAACGCCCCATTGATGGTAAGTCTTTAGGTACAGCAGCATTGAAAAGATTGGGAAGAACTGAGTGAGCTTTCACAATAAAGAACTCTATAACTTTATGTAGTGTTTGATACCCTTCGATTAGATTTTTTGAAAAACAAATCAATATTAATTGAATCAAAGTTTAGAAATTAAATATATGAGTAGTAGAAAAAATCCATTAGTTGTTATCATGTTCTAATAAAAAATGGGAAATGGAAATTCTGAGAAAACCTGTTCAGAAAGTAAGTTAGTGAGGGGAATTCAAAACCAATTTAATAAAAGCGAGGTAAATAATATGACTTTTGAAGAAAAATTACAAGCATATGCAGAACTTACGGTGAAAATCGGTGTCAATATTCAACCAGGGCAATACTTATTAGTCAATACATCAGTGGATGCGTTGGATTTCGCCCGTATAGTTGTGAAAGAGGCTTATAAGGCTGGGGCAGGGCTTGTTCATGTTAATTTTTCGGATGAAGAAATGGAACGTGCTTACTTTGATTATGCCTCAGATGAAGAATTTAATCGCTTCCCAGAGTGGATAGTCAAAATGAATGATGAGCTGATCGAACGTAAAGGAGCACTATTAATGATAGATGCTACAGATCCTGATAAATTTACAGGTATTTCATCTGATCGTCTAGCTACCTATCAAAAGGTAGCAGGAGCTGCTCTGAGAAACAATCGCAACGCCGTAATGAAGGATTCAATAGCTTGGTCGATGGTAGCAGTTCCTTCACCAAAGTGGGCATCGAAGGTGTTCCCAGGTTTAGCAACTGAGGATCAAGTACCAGCATTATGGGAGGCTATTTTTAAAGCTGTTCGTATTGGTGACGGCAGTGCTATTGAAAAATGGCGTGAACA
Organism: Bacillus cereus group sp. BfR-BA-01441; assembly: GCF_022663075.1. Classification (NCBI taxonomy): domain Bacteria; kingdom Bacillati; phylum Bacillota; class Bacilli; order Caryophanales; family Bacillaceae; genus Bacillus; species Bacillus cereus group sp. BfR-BA-01441. Next base: position 46,349 of record NZ_JAKUEU010000032.1, on the reverse strand, counting down.
TGTAACAAATTTAGAATCTCGTGCGGTCCTATTGAACGATAAAAAATATATGAAGCTTCACTATACAGCGCCAGGTACTGATTTAACAATTGCATTAGCACCACAGCATAAATGGGTTACTGGAGGTGGTAAAACTCCTGATGATACTATCTTTATGGCTAATATGCCGACAGAAGAGGTTTATACGTTACCGATGAAACAAGGTGTAAATGGCTATGTAAGCAATACAAAACCATTAGTTTATCAAGGGAATATTATCGATGGCTTTAAACTGACATTTGAAGAAGGAAAAATTGTCAAAGCTGAAGCACAGGTAGGACATGATTTATTACAAGAGCTTATTAATGTGGATGAAGGCTCTTGCTATTTAGGTGAAGTAGCACTTGTACCACATGAATCACCAATTTCAGCATCGGGAATTTTATATTTTAATACATTGTTTGATGAAAATGCATCGAACCATTTAGCGATTGGTAAAGCTTATCCAACTTGCTTAGAGGGTGGAAGAGATTTAGAAAACGATCAGCTTGAAACGTTAGGGGCAAATATTTCAGTAACACATGAGGACTTTATGATTGGCAGCAGTGAGATGGACATCGACGGTATTCTACCAGATGGAACTGTAGAACCAATTTTCCGTAAAGGTAGCTGGGCATTTTAAGTTTTTAATTTGAATAAAGGAGTAGAGTGGATGAAACGGTTAAGCATAATTGGTGCAACTATATAGGTGTTTCATCTGCTTTTGGTTAGGCTGAAAACTACCTCTTTAATTAGAAGTAAAATGCATGCAAAGGAGATAGGCCAATGAATTTCTGGGAAGTTGTTTTGATAGTAGTGAATTTTAGTCTATTGAGTTGGATACTGTTAATAGGCAGAGAAACAAAAAAGTGGTCTAAATTAGCTACTTTGATTGCCGTTGTAATGGTTACAGTTCAGTTATTGGCAGAAGGTTTTAGGTGGCAGATGATTCCGGCATATGTATCCCCAGTTATCTTAATTTTATGCTATTTATTAACTGGGCAGAAAAAGGGCTTTAGAAGTTCGGGTATATTCATGGTTAAGACTTCGTTACTATGTATCTATTTGTTTGTAGCAGTTGCGCTACCCTTACTTATGCCAGTATTTTCATTTGAAGAACCAACTGGTCCACATAGGATCGGTACGAAGCTATATCATTGGGTTGATCATCAGAGAAATGAACCATATTCGAAAAATCCAAATAATTGGCGCGAACTGATGGTGCAAATTTGGTATCCTGCAGCTGAAAAAAGCAAGGGGGATCCAGAACCTTATATTCGTAACATAAATGAGCTCTCCAAGGGATTGGAAAAAACATTGTCTATTCCTGCATTTGCATTCAGCCACATGGAATTGGTAAAGTCTCATTCGTTTATGGATTTACAACTCTCAGACTCAGAGAATCACTATCCCATATTACTCTTCTCTCATGGTTTTAATGGTTTTCGTAATCAAAACACGTTTCAAGTTGAGGAGTTGGCTAGTCAAGGATATATTGTTCTAAGTATCGATCATACCTTTGATGCTGCAGCTACCGTCTTTCCAGGTGGTCGAACTGCTTACGTACAGCCCATCAATTTAACTGATGAAGGAGATAGTCACATAAAATTATGGGAGGAAGATGTCAGCTTTGTCCTTAATCAGATAGAGAAACTTAACGAAAACGATGAGACCGGTTTCTTTACAGGAAGACTGGATACCTCGCGAATTGGAATGTTTGGCCACTCTTACGGTGGAGCTACCGCAGCACAAATACTTGCAAAAGATTCTCGTGTCAAAGCAGCTATCAATATGGATGGTACATTGTATGGTGAAATCTTGCCTGAAAGTGGCATTGGAAAACCATTTCTGCTCATGAATGCAGAAGAGCCTGATGAAGCAGATCCCTTTGAAGTGAGGGAGCGATACGGACGCGGGTTAGCTGGCGGTGGTATGTCAATGGTCATTCCTCATACGGATCATACAAGCTTTACCGATTTACATTTGTTCTCACCTCTGTTGCAGAGCCCAGGTGAAAATCCAAAGGAAGTTCATCGTATTATTAACGAATTCAGCCTGGCATTTTTTGACCAGTATGTAAAACAGAAGGATGACGGCTCAACCCTTAAAAGGCTGATAACCCAATACCCGGAAGTGAATTTTAAAATAAACCGATAACTTTATGCAGAAAGTAACTCGTACCATTTCCTTTGGCTCTTGTATTTATTACATTAAAGAATTTAATTTCTTCATCGTTATCTAAATAATGAAATGCTAAAAATGAAACATTCAAAGTACTATCAGTTTCAGGAATATAATTCTTTTTGAAAAGCTACATTCAGCAGCTGGACACTTTATTTGAGATTGTTTATTATAATATCAAATGATATATTTATCTATCAAAAATGACGACTTTATACAGAAAAAGGGAGAGATTGACGATGAAGAAAGACTTGTCAGCGTTGAAGGAAGCGAGATTTAATGCAATTCTTGATTCAGCTACTATATTGCTTGTTGAAAATCCTACTGCTTCGATGAATGAAATTGCGGAATATGCGGGAATTGGAATTGCTACACTCCATCGCTACGTCGAAAGCAGGGAGAAATTGATGCTGTTCTTGGGCCATCGGGCTATACAACTGGTAAGTGATACTGTAAACCAGATTCCACTGGATGAGGAAAGAAGCGAAAACTATATCCCAGAACTTATTGAAGCGTTAATCCCTTTAGGTGACAAAATCTATTTTCTAGGTCATGATGCATCTGTATTTAACAACAAAGAATTAGGTGAAGCAGAAGAGAAGCTGAGGGAACCCTTAAGACGCGTTATTGAATTGCTACAACAAAGAGGTTACTTTCAGCAAACAGTTAGCAGTGAATGGATTTTGAATACGCTTTATGCTCTGCTTTTCCATACCTGGGAACAGGTACATGAAGGAAATGTGGCTAAAAAATCTGCTGCAGAGCTTGTTTTAAATACATTTTATTATGGTTTCAAAGCTAAGGATGAATTGAGAGGGAAGTGAACTGATTCAAATCCATGATAATTAATATTAATAATATAGAAAGTGAAAAGGAGCAATAGGATAATGAATAAAATCTCTATTGTAAAGGCTGTTCATCAATCCATGGTCGGCGCCCAGCTAAATGTAATGGCATTGGAATACATGGCGTTTCCACTTGCAGGATCTGAGGAGAAGAACACAGTCGATTGGACATTTTGTAAGCTATGGCGGCAGGAGAACAACCGTTTTAGTCATCAATACGCCTATGAAGCTCAAATGGACGGGAAAACTTTAGGGATGATTACTTGCTATCCCATACCCGTTTTAAATCGTCTTGCCTGGCCCACTTTTAAACAGCTGCTTTCGTTCCGAAAGCTGGGTTTTGTTGTTTATAACATTCTGAATATCAAAATGCTTTATTCCATGTTTACCTTGAAGGAGGGAGAAGATGACGAGTTTCACATCGGAACAATTGCCTTACTGCCCGAAAGTCGAGGACTAGGGATAGGTACCAGATTAATTGAGTTTGCTGAGGAACAAGCTTCGCTGCAAGGCTTTGCCAAATGCTCTCTGACGGTAAAGAAAGAGAACCAACTTGCTATTAAATTGTATCAGAGGATAGGCTACCAGATTACAGGTGAAATCAATAAACCAAAGTTATCGTTGTACAGAATGGTCAAAAACGTAGAACCTTACAACCATTTATAAAAAATTTGTACAGTATTAGAGGGTACCAGCACATGCCCATAAGCTTAAGGATTCAAAATTACCCCAAAGTAAAAAATGTACATTTTTTACAAGTTAACACAAAATTTTAGCTTGATAGTGATGGGATGAGGCTTCTATATAAAAAAACACAGTTTACACTCAAACTGTGTTTTTTCGACGTATAATGCTTTATCAACATCTCTTTTTATTCTTTAAAATCTGCAACAGAACCAGGCCCCTCCTCAAAGTATAAATTCCAAGGGAGGACCGTTTTTTAATTTACTTATATACGTACAGCTGTACCACTGACAGCAACCATTAACATTCCATCACGTACAACTTCGTAATCTACGTCAATACCAACGATAGCGTTCGCACCTTTTTGTTTTGCAAGTTCTTTCATTTCGTCCATTGCAATATCACGAGCGTCTTTTAGCTTACTTTCATAAGCACCAGCACGGCCACCGACAACATCACGAACTGAAGCGAATAAATCGCGGACAATGTTTGCGCCCATAATAGCTTCACCATTTACAATATCAATATACTCAATAATTTCTTTACCTTGAATTCCAGAAGTTGTTGTTACAATCATGACCGACACTCTCCTAATAAGTTGTAGTTTTGATAAGATTTCTTATGCCTTAGAAAAAGTGGTTCTGGTACCAAAAATACTCGATAGAAACATAGAGTATTTTTGCATCAAAACCTTCAATTACATATGTCTTGTTATGACATATGCAATTAAATAAAAGGAATAAAATTGTTTAACATATGTATCGCTATAACATATGCAAGGGATCTATTAGAAATAAGATAAGCCGCAGTAAGCATCACCGTGCCAGGTAAATATATAGCAAGATCCGAAAGTTGATTTGAATGAAGACCTGCAAAAATTATAATCGAAACGATGGATGCAATAGCAGTACCAACATATTCCGAAAAACGATTCACTAATATATGACGAAATATGATTTCTTCAATTATTGGCCCTATAATCCCAAATAGAAGTAATGTGAATATAATAGGCACCTCTGCGCCCCTTGTAAGGACCTGTTCTTGGTTCTCTGGCTGACCTATGTTTAGAAAATGCATAATAGAATTTTCCACAATTACCATAAGTAAAACCACCATAGGAATGCTTACTATTTTCAAAATTGTTTTCTCTTTAAAATAAGTAAAACTTTCAATAATTTCTTTCCTAAAGAAAATTATTCCTACAATAGCAGGTACAGTCAAACCGATGGCACTAAGAGCAAATTCTGATTCAACTAAATTACTGTTAGTTAAAAGTGATAGGCCAAATAATATGAACAAGCCAATTTGGAGTAGTGCAAACATTGTATAAACTATTAGCATAATAATTTCTTTTTTATTCATTTTTATAAAGTTCACTTTATTGCCCCCGTAATTAAATTACCTATAATCTTTGATTTTTCTTTCTGCATAACGTTCTCCTTCTAAATATATTTATATTAAAAACCGGACGGTTCGGTCTGAATCGAAATCTAATGATACTACAAGTTTCTAGTTTTTTAAACCCTTTTAACGAAATCAAAATGGTAAAAAGCAAATATATTTATATCTCAGTTGCTTTGTTACAATTTAATTCCAATAATCATTAATGATTAATCTTTTATAGAATGAAGTGAGAGTGGGGTGGTTCAAACACTTTAGCTAAACATATTAATAAAAATTATATATAATAATCATAGTCTATACGTTAAAATTAACTATATATTTTTACACCTTCTACAATTGTAGGTGAAATTAGTTGTATAACAGGACTGAATTAAATAATTGGACATGTTAATTTTGACAGAAAATTTATTTGAATGATATAGATAATACAATTTGATTACCTCTTTTCAAACTGTATTGTTTGAGGTTCACATAATATAGGGATGGATAATATATTTTTGTTCCAAACTTATTTATACTTACAAAAAAATTCAAGAAAATAGATGGTAAATATCACCTGGAATATTAAGCTCGTTTTTATTAGGAGGATTACAAAGTATGACTAAAGTTGATAAGATTAAAGAAAAAATTATTGAAACATCTTTATATTTATTTAATACTAATGGGATAACTCGCACATCCATACAGGATATAATGACAGCTACTGAACTACCTAAAGGATCTATTTATCGTAGATTCAAAAGTAAAGAAGAAATTGTCCTTGCTGCCTATGACAAAAGTGGTGAGATTATGTGGAGTCATTTTCATAAAGCAATGGAAAATAAAAAGACAGCAATTGATAAAATCCTTGCAATTTTCCTTGTATATCAAGATGCAGCTAATAATCCTCCTATTGCTGGAGGCTGTCCATTACTTAATAGCGCAATTGAAAGTACTGGAGTATTTCCAGAATTACAAAAAGCAGCAGCAAAAGGTTATGATGATACAGTAATGTTAATGGCTTCTCTCATAAAAGAAGGAATAGAGAAACAAGAACTTAAAGAAGATATAGATATTATATCGCTCGCTTCTTTTCTTGCATCTTCAATGGAGGGAGCTATTATGGCAAGTCGCGTATCTAACGATAATATACACCATCATTATTTTATTGAACAAATAAAACATCATCTTTTCACTTATTCTAAATAAGTGAGAACTTGCAGTGTTTCCATCCGATTTTTATAAACTTAAATTGAATAAATACCCCTTATGAACAGTATCTTTTGTTTATGAGGGGTATTTGAATAGCTTTTTAGACGATATTCATGTTTCTTATTGAACGGCTTTGTTATCGTTACTACAGAAAAAGCAATAAAGAATTACATATAAACCGATTTATATGTTTTAAGTGTTTCTATATTGGGTTTGTAAATCTACACAATAAGGTTTCATTGTATATAATAAGTGGAATAGAAGTTTAGTTAGATAAAATCCGGTAGTCGAATTTTTTTGCATAAAGCTGTATAATGCTTGTAACGAAAGGGAAATACAGGAAGGGATTTGTAATGAGTTACTATGGAAAAAGATAAACAACAATTAAGCGTTGAAGTTGCAAGATTATATTATCAATCAGATTATAGTCAGCAAGAAATTGCTAACAAATTAAATATTTCAAGACCGACGATTTCTAGATTGTTAAAGTACGCGAAAGAAAAAGGGTTTGTTCAAATTAGCATCGCCGATCCATTTGCGGATTTAGATAACGTTGGGAATTTACTGAAAGAAAAGTACAACTTGTTAGAGGCACATGTTGTATTTTCTCCAGTACCGGAATATGCAACGATTACAGAGTATATAAGTAAATATGCTGCTGAGTATATGGAAAAGACGGTTAAAAACGGTGATATTGTTGGTGTAAGCTGGGGCATGACTATGTATGAAATCGCTAGAAAAATCGTACCGCAACATGTAAAAGGGGTAGAGGTTGTCCAGCTAAAAGGTGGTATTAGTCATTCAAGTGTAAATACATATGCGAATGAGACGATAGCTTTATTTGCAGATGCTTTTCAAACGACGCCAAGAAATCTACCTCTTCCAGTTATATTTGATAATGCAGTGACAAAAGAATTAGTGGAGCAGGATCGACATATTCATCACATTATCGAAATGGGAAAACAAGCGAATATTGCAATTTTTACTGTAGGAACAGTGCGAGACGAAGCGTTATTATTCCGATTAGGTTATTTCGATAAGGATGAAACAAATTTACTCAAAAAACAATCGGTCGGTGACATTTGTTCACGTTTCTTTGATGGAGACGGAAATATTAGTAGCGAAGAAATCAATAAGCGTACCATTGGAATTGAGTTAGAGGAACTGAAATTAAAGAAACGCTCTATTTTAGTTGCAGGTGGTAATAGAAAAATAAAAGCAATTGATGGTGCGTTACGTGGCGGGTATGCGAATGTATTAATTATCGATCAGCATACAGCAAAAGAACTGTTACATTATCAAAAAGGTTAGAAATAAAAGGAGTTCTCAAAATGTTAATTTTGAGAACTCCTTTTATTTTGTTATGTATGAATGATAGGAGTCTTTTTTGAACACAATTTGCCTTTTTAAAAATAATTATGGATATGGAGATACATACTACCATTGTTAACATAGAAAATTTGATTATATAGGAACTGTTCTTTGTTAGAATGCGCTTTATTTACTACAAGAAAATTCCTTTTAAAAAAGAATGAACAAAATTTCAAAAGTGTATTTACATTTGTTCAACTAAGAGTTAGAATGAAGTTGTTAAAAGATATGAGGAGTGAAGATAATGAACATTGCAAAGTTAATTGACCATACAATTTTAAAAGCTAATACTACTAAAGAAGATGTTATGAAAGTAATCGAAGAAGCAAAGGAATATAAATTCGCTTCTGTTTGTATTAACCCAACATGGGTAAAATTAGCGGCTGATGAACTAGCTGGACATGATGTAGACGTTTGTACTGTAATCGGTTTCCCATTAGGAGCAAGCACTACTGAAACAAAAGCATTTGAAACAAAAGATGCTATTGCAAAAGGTGCAACTGAAGTTGATATGGTAATCAACGTAGGCGCTTTGAAAGATGGCGACAACGAATTTGTTGAAAAAGACATTTATGAAGTAGTACAAGCAGCAAAAGGAAAAGCTCTTGTAAAAGTAATCATTGAAACTTGCCTATTAACAGATGAAGAGAAAGTACGTGCTTGTGAATTATCAGTAAAAGCTGGTGCTGATTTCGTAAAAACTTCAACTGGATTCTCAACTGGCGGAGCAACTGCTGAAGATATCGCATTAATGCGTAAAACAGTAGGACCAAACGTTGGTGTAAAAGCATCTGGCGGTGTTCGTACACGTGAAGATGCAGACAAAATGGTAGCTGCTGGAGCTTCTCGCGTTGGAGCAAGTGCTAGTGTTGCAATCGTATTAAATGATGCAAAAGGTGCTACAGATAACTACTAATCGATAAAAGCTTAAAGCAATAGATATACGTTTAAAGTATATCTATTGCTTTAATAATTGAAAAAAATGTAAGCGGATACGAATGGGAGGAAACGGCTTATGAAATACTTAATCGGTGTTTTTGGCCTCGTATTGATTTTAGGTATCGCTTGGCTTGCTAGTAATGATAGAAAGAAAGTCAAATATCGTCCAATCATAACGATGGTTATATTACAATTCATTTTGGGGTTTCTATTATTAAATACAAGTGTAGGGAATATATTAATTAGCGGAATAGCAGATGGTTTTGGAGAGCTATTAAAATATGCCGCTGACGGTGTGAATTTCGTATTTGGTGGATTAGTAAATCAAAAAGAGTTTTCGTTCTTTTTAAGTGTATTAATGCCAATCGTATTTATATCAGCCTTAATAGGTATTTTGCAACATATTAAAGTATTACCTATTATTGTGAAATCTATCGGTCTAGCATTAAGTAAAGTAAATGGAATGGGGAAACTAGAATCATATAACGCTGTTGCATCTGCGATTTTAGGACAATCTGAAGTATTTATTTCAGTTAAGAAACAACTAGGGTTATTGCCAGAGAAAAGAATGTATACATTATGTGCATCAGCAATGTCTACAGTTTCTATGTCTATCGTTGGATCATATATGGTGTTATTAAAACCACAATATGTTGTAACCGCTTTAGTGCTTAACTTATTCGGTGGTTTCATCATTGCTTCTATCATTAACCCATATGAAGTTACTGAGGAAGAAGATATGTTAGAAGTACAAGAAGAAGAGAAGAAGACCTTCTTTGAAGTATTAGGGGAATACATTATTGATGGATTTAAAGTTGCGATTACAGTAGCAGCTATGTTAGTCGGTTTCGTTGCTCTTATCGCATTCATTAATGCAGTATTTAAAGGTGTAATCGGTATTTCATTCCAAGAAATTCTTGGTTATGCATTTGCACCATTTGCATTTATTATGGGTGTACCTTGGCATGAAGCAGTTAATGCCGGAAATATTATGGCAACAAAATTAGTATCAAATGAATTTGTCGCTATGACAGATTTAGCACAAGGAAACTTTAATTTCTCAGATAGAACGACAGCGATTATCTCTGTATTCTTAGTTTCATTTGCAAACTTCTCTTCAATTGGGATTATTGCAGGGGCAGTTAAGAGCTTAAATGAAAAGCAAGGGAATGTAGTCGCAAGATTTGGTTTGAAATTACTATTCGGTGCAACATTAGTAAGTTTCTTATCAGCAACAATCGTTGGCTTATTATTTTAATAGATTTATATAATATAAAAAGGAATGGTGATTGTAATGAGAATGGTAGATATTATTGCAAAAAAACGTGACGGCAAAGAATTAACGACTGAAGAAATCAAATTCTTTATTAATGGATATACAGACGGAAGTATTCCTGATTATCAAGTGAGTGCGCTTGCAATGGCAATCTTCTTTAAAGATATGACAGATCGCGAACGTGCAGATTTAACGATGGCGATGGTTGAGTCTGGAGAAACGATCGACTTATCAGCAATTGAAGGAATTAAAGTAGACAAACATTCAACTGGCGGTGTTGGTGATACAACAACATTAGTATTAGGACCGTTAGTAGCTGCTTTAGATGTACCAGTAGCAAAAATGTCTGGTCGTGGTTTAGGACATACAGGCGGAACAATTGATAAATTAGAAGCGGTAGAAGGATTCCACGTTGAAATTACGAAAGAACAATTCATTGATATTGTAAACCGTGACAAAGTAGCTGTTATTGGACAAACAGGAAACTTAACACCTGCAGATAAAAAGATTTATGCATTACGCGACGTAACAGGAACTGTTAACTCAATTCCTTTAATCGCAAGTTCAATTATGAGTAAAAAAATTGCAGCTGGTGCTGACGCAATCGTACTTGATGTAAAAACAGGTGCTGGTGCATTTATGAAAACAGAAGAAGATGCAAAAGAATTAGCACATGCAATGGTACGTATCGGAAATAATGTAGGACGTCAAACTATGGCTGTTATTTCAGATATGTCACAACCACTTGGTTTTGCAATTGGTAACGCTCTAGAAGTGAAAGAAGCGATTGATACGTTAAAAGGTGAAGGTCCAGAAGATTTAACAGAATTAGTACTCGTATTAGGAAGTCAGATGGTCGTACTTGCGAAAAAAGCAAATACATTAGAAGAAGCTCGTGAAATGCTAATTGAAGTGATGAAGAACGGAAAAGCAACTGAGAAGTTTAAAGAGTTCTTAAGCAATCAAGGCGGAGATAGCTCAATTGTAGACAATCCAGAAAAAATGCCACAAGCGAAGTATGTAATTGATGTACCTGCAAAAACTTCAGGTGTTATTTCTAACATTGTTGCAGATGAGATTGGTATTGCAGCTATGTTACTTGGTGCAGGTCGTGCAACGAAGGAAGATGAAATCGATTTAGCAGTAGGATTAATGTTACGTAAAAAAGTTGGCGATGCAGTAAAAGAAGGCGAGCCTTTCGTAACAATCTACGCAAACCGTGAAAATGTAGAAGATGTAAAAGCAAAAATTTATGAGAATATTTCTATAGCTGAAACAGCAGTGGCTCCTAAATTAGTTCATACAGTTATTACTGACTAATCATCATTTCATTTACTTTGAGGGGGAAATAATATGGATAAGAAAAAATATATTGAAGAAGCAAACAAGATGTTATCGAAAGCGTATATTCCGTATTCTAAATTTCCTGTTGGCGCAGCGTTAGTTACGAAAGAAGGGAAAATCTATACTGGTTGTAATATAGAAAATGCTTCTTATGGTTTATGTAACTGTGCAGAAAGAACAGCAATATTTAAAGCGGTATCAGAAGGGGAGCGCGATTTTAGTTACTTAGTTATTACAGGAGAAACTGATGGACCGATTTCACCATGTGGTGCGTGTAGACAAGTAATTGCTGAATTCTGTGATCCGAAAATGCCTGTATTACTAACGAATGTAAAAGGTGATGAAAAAGAAGTGACTGTTGAGCAATTACTTCCAGGTGCTTTCACAATTGACGATTTAAAATAAGTTAAAAAGCCATTTTGCAATTATTAATTGCAGAATGGTTTTTTTTGTTCATATTCCGTTCATAAACTTTGCGTAAAATGATTGCAGCGAATATGGAAAGTTTACAGCAGGAGGAATATAATGAAGAAATTCTATAATGCGGCATGTAGTTACTTATTGGTTTATGATTTTGCTAAAAAAGTCATTTAAATAGATAGGAGTGGAAAGTATGATAGCACTTTTATCAAGTGTCGTAGCAGTTTGTATGGCTGTTGGGGTAATGTTTCTACGTTTTAAAGCAGCGAAAAAGCCGGTAACGAAAAAGAAAATTATATTGCCGCCAATTTTTATGAGTACAGGCGCAATGATGTACTTTTTACCAGAGTTTCGATTAACATCGTTAGAAATAGTCGAGGCAATTAGTATAGGGCTTATTTTCTCTATTTTTCTTATTAAAACAACTAAGTTCGAAATAAAAGGCGAACATATATTTATGAAACCGTCAAAAGCATTCATATTTATTTTAGTAGGCTTATTAGCTGTACGCGTGGCATTAAAGTCATATTTAAGCCAATCAATTGATTTGGCAGAGTTAAGCGGAATGTTTTTCTTACTTGCATTTGCGATGATTGTGTCGTGGAGAATTGCGATGTATCGCTCGTTTACTAAATTAGAAAAGACAATAAACAGAGCTGGAATTTCTATATAGGAAATCCAGCTCTGTTTATGTTTTATTAAAATTCTTTAGCGCGGAACTCATTTGCTTAATTTTAAACGTATTTGAGCATCTTGTAATGCGGCTGGTGTAACGTTAAGACCATTTTGATCAACAATTTTTGTGTTTAATAAAATGGAATCTAAGCTTCCACGAAATGTTTGTGTATAGTTTTGACGCAACATTTGTTGTTCTTGTTTTTCATCAACTGTTAATCCAGTTGCTTTTTCTTTTTTGGACAATTCGTTAATACGGAATAAAATATTTTTCATTTGTTTCACCTCTAGTTAGATTTAATTACATTAGCTACTTACTAATGTATAGTTATTTTAACCTATCTTTTAATAAGTGTCAATGTCTATAAAATGCCTTGTTTTGTAAGTGTATGGGGTGAGAGAGAATGTAAATGACTACTAATACTTGAAATAGAAAAGATGTTAATATACAATACTGTGGTAGGGTATATTAAGTTGTTGTTTTACATTATGAAAGCAATAAGCAAAAAGGAGTATGTAATAATGAATGCAGTAATTTCAAAGAAAGAAACAATCATCTCATATACGATTGCTATTTTATTTATTTTAGCCATGGTAACAGCGGGTGTGTTATTAAATGATCCGGAAGTTATTCTGCCGGAAATAGCAGCGATGGCAATTGCTTTATGGGCGTATCGTGAGCCAGGATGGTTAAGGCAACCAGAAAAAATCTTCATTGCACCTTCAATAACAGCTGTGATTGGTTTTATGGTGAATCAAATGGATATTGCTTATTTAGGGAAAGTAAGTTTAACGCTTGTATTCATGATGCTTTTTTTACGTGTAATTCAATCCAATTTAGCACCATCTATTGCGACAGGTTTATTACCATTAGTAACAAATGCGACGGAATGGTCATTTGTTATCGCGGTATTCGCTTTAACATTTATTTTAATGGTTGGTGTTCTTATATTTAAATTGAATAACGGTATTAAGCGAAAAGTGCAAATACAGTATAAATATATGACTGTATTTCTCATACTAAATTTCGTATGGATTAGTTTATGTTGGATAACTGGTTATGAACAATTAGCAGTTATTCCACCAATATTAGTTGTTGTATATGAATCACTTCAAAAGCCGATGTACAATGAAAAAATGGCTTTTAAACAAATAGTAGTATTAACTACATCTGCAACTGTTGGAACAATATTGTACTTTGCGATTGATTCATGGATTGTAGTCACTTTATTAAATATGATATTAATGCTTATTTTATTAAAAATTGTTGGTGTACGTATTCCAGCAGTGTATGCATTTCCATTATTGCCGCTCGTATTTCCAGATGGAATGATAAAGATGTTACCAGTAGCTTCATTTGTTGCGGGAGTATTTTTATTTGGTGCAGTACTACTGTATAAAAAGTGGGAGATGAAGCAAAAGGGCATGGCAATGTAGATAGAGTAAAGATAGCTTTTAATTAGTAAAATAAATAGACACCTGTGAGTGTCTATTTATTTTATGAAAAATTTAGTTTAATTCATTTAAGTAATGAACAAGTTCCGATGCTTTAGAGAAAAATGGAGAATGATCAGCTTCTAAAGTAATAATTTTCTTGCAAGGTGTTTCTGTATTCATTCGGCGCTGAAAATCAATTGGAATCGCTCTATCTAGAGTCGTTTCAATATAAATGCGATCTATGGCTCCAAAGTTTTCTTCAGATATTTTCAGCTCTTGTTGGAAGGGTCCTAGTGGTTGAGGACGCATTTGATTAAAAGATGCTTCTTTAATAGAACCGTCTTCTGTAGCATTTAAAAATGTTTGTTCAATTAGATTAGGTATAAGTTCAGCAGTCAAGTCATTTTCATTTATAGTGAATTGCGGGCCATCTTCTCCGTCTAATTTACTACCAAGACTTTCTCCATTTCGTGGTAAGAAAGCACAAAGATATACTAATTTATCGATTTTATTTGGTATAAGTTCAGCAGTTTGAGTAATAACGATTCCACCCATACTATGTCCAACAAGAATAACCTTTTCATTTTGTTGATTTATATTAGCTGTTACTGCATCAACATAGGAATCTAACGTTATATTTTGTGAAGGAGTTGTATCTTTCCCACTTCCAGGTAAGTCTAGTGTAATAACAGTGTGACCTAAAGCCTCTAGTTGAGGTTTTACTAATTCCCATGCCCATTCACCTTGCCATGCTCCATGTACTAAAATGTAAGTACTCATTTAATCAACACTCCTCTAGGGTATATAAGTTTCATCTATTTGTAATATTGATGATGTATACTCAGTGTAAATGAAGTGGTTTCATAAATATAATGAAGGTTATTTATAGATGATATAAATATATTTTATATAAGGAGAACAGAATGAATGTTTTTGATTTTAAAGTCTTTACATATGTGGCTCGTTTAAATAGTATTAGTCTGGCAGCAAAGGAATTACATATGACACAGCCAGCAATAACCCATATTATTAACAAATTAGAGAAACGATATGCTATAACGTTATTTGATCGCTCTAGACAAGGAACGATTCTAACTGAAAATGGAAAAGAATTTTTAGTTGGTGTGAATCGACTTCTAATGGAGTATGAAAAACTTGAGGAAACAGCTTTCCAGTTGAAGAATAAAAGCTTGTATAAAATTGTACTAGCTACGTATCCTTCCGTTACTGTATATTGTTTGGCGGAGTGTATTCAACTAGGGAATATTGATCATAGTCAATATGTACTTGCAGTTCGAGAAGGAAGCTATCAAGAAGTGTTAGATTGGCTATCATCAGGTAGTGCAGATTTTTCTATTTCTATAAAAGAAAATTTAATACAAGGATTTCATTATGATGTCATTGGTGAAGATCCGTATGTTATGGTTTCTTCAAAAAAAGTTCCGCCTAACCTTACTATTAATGATATAAAAAATTATCCTTTTATTATGCCGCTTTCTGGTTGCAAAGAAGTGCTCGAACCGTATTTGATGAAAAATGAAATAACAGTTAATAAAGTGATGGAGTCAGAATCAATTAGTTCAGCATTAGCACTTACTATACAAGTTAATGGCATAACAATCGTTCCGTTATCAGGACTACATAAGCAAATTATTAATGATTTCATTGTGCAACCGATAGAAATTACAATTCCACGACAACTTATTATGCAATGGTCACCTAAAAAAGAGAATGACCCGCTGTTTCTCGCGTTTGTTAAGAATTTATTAGCTCAACTACAGCAAAAGAAAAAATGAATATAATATTACAAAAGATAAGCTCATTTCACTAGAGCTTATCTTTTGTATGTATTACCAATAAAGAGCAGTATCATAAAATCCGATTAAAATAAGGAGAAAACCAGCTATACGCTGAATGCTATTTCCTATTTTCCTGCTCTTCTTTAGTAATGCCCCGTTTAATCCCAGATAGGAGATGAAGGACATTAATACGACGATAGGAAGAGCAGTTCCTATCGAAAAGAACGTTGGAAACAAGTACCCGTAATTAAATGATAAAGATAAAGGGATTAACGTTCCAAAAAATAGAACGAACATAGTCGGACAAAAAGCTAAGGAAAAGAAGAATCCGAGTAAAAATGAACCAACTTCATTTTGATTTCGTATAAATTTAATCGAGAAGAAATATCTTCTTTTTATAATACCTGACAACAGTAGCCCCATTAAAATTAATAGGGGTCCCATCATTTTTCGTAACCATGGAAAATACAAAGTCAATATTTGCTGAATCTCTTTTCCTAAAAACCATACTAATAGTCCAAGCGTCGTAAAAGCCATTATTTTTCCTAAAATGAATAAAAGTATATGTTTCCATACATGTTCCTTTTGTAAAGATTGGTTGCTATAAAGTGTAATAGCACTAATGTTTCCTGTTAATTGGCAAGGAGCAAGGGTACCTACTATGCCTAATAAAAACGAAAATAAAAGAGGTACAGATTTCGTAGCATTCGCGGCATCCATTAAAGGAGACATGAGTTGATAGCTCCATTCACTAATTGTTGAAAACACGTTATATTCACCCTTCTACTTAAATTGGAATGTTCCTTCATTAGCAATCTGCTTCCACGTATTACCCTCATCTGTAGAGAGGAATACATTTGATTTCATTGTAGCAAATACGATTTCGGCTGAATTTTGAGGGTTTTGTGAAATATACATAATTGCATCTTTAGAATCTAAAGGTGGAATTTGTATGTTTGTTTCTTCATTTGTAGCAATGGATTTCTTCGTTACGATTTGCTTATTGATAGGCGCATAAATAACATCTTCATTACTTAATGTAATTGCGGTCGATTCAAGTGATTTAGCGAATATTTCAAACGTATTTCCGTAATCTGTAGATAAGTAAACACCATCTTTAGTACTTACCGCGACTACACTAGATTGATCTGGATGTACTGAAAAGGAGTGGATTGCACTTGAAAGCCCCTTCAATTTACTAGTTTTCCATTCTTGTCCATTGTTCGTACTGAAGTAAAAACCTTGTTGCAATTTAGAATTTGGACGTTCATTGTATAAATAAATTGTTTCCGTATTATATCCGACAGCAAGGTTATGAAAATCAGATTCTCCATAAAAAGCTAGCTTTTCGAGAGTATTACCACCATCAGAACTTTTCATTAATCCTAAAGGATTTTTTAAATTTGCTCCTGGTTCAGGATGACCGCTGGCAAAGAACCCGTTCTTCGTTGCCTGAAAGCCCATATAATCATGTAGTCCAGTTTTAGCTTCAAGCCATTTGCCATTTTGATAAACTTTTATCCCGCTATGAGTGGCGATAGAAACCCCAGACATATTTCCTGCATAGCCAATTCCGTGAATGTGCTCGATTTTTCCAGATGTAATTTCTTTATAGAAGTCTTGCGGACTCGTATTTGCTGTTTCTATATTTTTTGGTTGAGATTGCGCCGTTTCTTTTTTCACTGTTGCTGTTTCGACGTTGCTAGAACATCCTGAAATTATTAATAAAGAAGTAATTGCTAACCCTGTTGCTACATAATGTTTCAAAGTTATGGCTCCTTTCCTATATATGAGATTTTAAGTATATGGAATAAATATCAAGAAATTGTGGAGTGGTATGCATAATTTAGCGTGGAAGAGGCCCGAGTAATGAAAATTCTCCTTTCACTATGAGTATAATTAATTGACGAAAAATTATAACAATAATAGAATAAATTGTATTGATGATTAGTTTCACAAGCATACATAGAACACTAGGGGGATTATTATGAAATCAACATTTTTTGCTCAAAATAGAGAAAGACTAACGAAAACATTACCTGATGAATCCGTTACGATTTTATTTGCGGGACAAGCACCGCATATGTCAGCTGATGCACATTATAAATTTGTACCGAATCGTAATTTTTACTACTTAACGGGAATCGATGAACCAAATGTTATTTTTATGCTGAAAAAGTTTGGGAATAGTGTAGAAGAGACACTTTTCATTGAAAAATCAGATCCAGTAATGGAAAAATGGGTTGGGAAGACAGTTTCTAGCGAAGAAGCAGAGGGAATTTCAGGTATAAAGAAAGTTGTATATTTAGATAGCTTTGAAAAGACAATGTCAAATATACTTTTTACAGAAAATGCGAAGCATCTATATTTAGATATAGAACGTCGTGATTGGAATGGTACGGAGACAAAAACATTAGCATTTGCTAAACATGTAAGAGAAAAATACCCACACGTAACAATTGGTAATGTATATCCGAACATTTGTGAATTACGAGTATTTAAAACAGAGGAAGAAATTGAAATTATTAAAGAAGCGATTGCTGTAACGAAAGATGGTATTTACAATGTGTTAAAAAATGCAAAAGCAGGCATGATGGAGTATGAATTAGAAGCTCAATTTGATTTTACACTGAAATCATCTGGCATTAAGCACCATGCGTTCAATACAATTTTGGCGAGTGGGAAAAATGCTACAGTTCTTCATTATGAAGATAATGATGCACAAATTCAAAATGGTGACTTAGTATTACTAGATTTAGGTGCTCAAAAAGACTACTATAACGCTGATATTAGTTATACATTCCCGGCAAATGGAACATTCTCTAGTCGTCAAAAACAAATTTATAATATTGTATTAAAAGCATTAAAAGAAACAACAGCGCTTATTAAGCCAGGATTAAAGTTCGCTGCATTAAATGAGCATACAAAAAAGATAATGGCAGAAGAGTGTAAAGCAATTGGTTTAATTCAAGAAGATGAAGAGTTATCAAAATACTATTATCATGGTGTCAGCCATTTCCTTGGTTTAGATACACATGATGTAGGAACATATAAAGATAGAGTGTTAGAAGAAGGTATGGTTATAACAATTGAACCTGGTCTTTATATTGAAGGAGAATCAATTGGAATTCGTATTGAAGATGACATTCTTGTAACGAAAGACGGGTATGAAAACTTGTCAAAAGATATCATTAGGGAAGTTGAAGAAATTGAAGAATTTATGAGTGTAAATAATGAACATGTAAAAGGAAACCAAGCTGTAGTTAAATAATAAAAGAGTCATCACTAATTTATTTGAACTTTATCTCGAACCGTGGACAATTAAAAAATCCATGATTCGGGATAGGGTTCTTTTCTTCGAAATACTAATCTTTAATTATTAATCCTAATAAAGTAGCAAACTGAACAGCTTGATATGTTGATACTTTACATCCTCTTAAATCGTTCACTGAAACTGTAAGTGTATCAAAGGTAGAAGAACTAATATCTATCCCCTTCAGTGATGTCTGATCAAAATTAGCTTCATCAAGACTACATAATTGGAATTCAACTTTTTTAAGTTTACAGTCAAAAAAATCTGCATTATTTAATGAAGTTTCATTGAAGATGATTTTTTCTAGTTTGGAATTTCCAAATGCCGCTAAATTCAAAATTGAATTCTCAAATTTAACATTTCCTAAGCTAGATTCTGTGAAATTTACTCCGATTAATTTACTGTTTTTAAATTCGACTCTGTGAACAGAAGAATTGCTTAAATTAACATTTGATAAATCACAGTTTTCAAAACAAACATCTGTAATATCAATATTGCTAAAGTCTGTATTAGTAAACTTACAGTTTTTTATCACCGCATCATATAATCGCACTCTATCTACAGATTCATTTTCGAAAGTGGAGTCTATAATTTCACACACTTCCAATGTTGGATCTTCTTCATAAAAAATATCTTGAAAATTCTTTGAAGATAACTCTGGTGAAATTTTTGGTCTATCAATTTTCATCGTATATCAATCCTCTTCTATTTGATATATTTGTGTAATTTGAGTCTATTGTCTTCTTGTAAGGAACATTAGTTCTTATTATACAAAAATGTAAGTTCTTTTGTGAAGAGCATTTTAGCTACATTTTTCTTATTTAATAATAGCAGTGTTATTGTTTCTTAAGAAATAACGTCAAAACAAATACGAGAACGGCTAGTATAGTCGCTACAAGGAAAATATTTTGTATTTCTAAAATATTCGCCTCTTGTAATGTCTCCGCTTTTAGTAATCTTCCAATTAGCTTACGTAAGATCTAATTACATCTCCTTATTTTCTTGAAAATCAACTTCTATAATGATTTTGAAAAAGAAAAAGGAGGGATTTTCCATGAAGCGATTTGTATTAACAGCCGTTACAGTCTCTGTAATATTTTTAATTGCTGCCTGTTCTGTGACGACAAATATAACAACTGATCATAAAAATATGAATGATAAAAAAACACTACAGACTGAAACAGCTACAACACCATTGAAAGTTGAAAAAGGACCAGAAGTTACTTTAATAGCGAAAGAAGAAAAGCAAAAATTAAGTAACGGTGTTATTGTTCCAGTCTGGACATTTAATGGCTCATCTCCTGGTTCAGAAATTCGGGTGAAAAAAGGTGAAAAGGTGAAAGTGACATTAAAAAATGAATTATCTGCACCAGTATCTATTCATTGGCATGGATATCCTGTCCCAAATAACATGGATGGAATTCCAGGCGTGACACAAGATGCAGTTGAACCAGGAAAAAGTTTCACTTACGAATTTGAAGCGAACGTACCAGGAACGTACTGGTATCACTCGCATCAAGATTCTGTAAATCAATTAGATAGAGGTTTGTATGGAGCGCTCATTGTAGAAGATACAAAGGAAAAATATGATAAAGATTACACATTAATGTTGGATGAATGGGTTACAGATAAAGAAGAAATGAATAAGCAGTTAAAAGAAATGACAAAAGGGCAAATAGGTAATAAATCTAAAGGTAATGAAAATGGGGAAAAGAATGATGATAAGAACGGCATGGATCATTCTGATATGAACATGGGCAGTGATAAAAAAGACTCTAGTAATATGGAAGGAATGGACCATGGAAATATGAAGATGGAAGGTCATGATATGAGTATGTACGATTTATTCACAATCAATGGAAAAAGCGGTGATTTAGTAGCGCCATTAAAAGTGAATAAGGGAGATAACGTTCGTCTTAGACTCGTCAATGCTGGTTATCTATCACATGATATACATGTTCATGGCCATGATATAAAAGTAATTGCGACAGATGGTCAACCAATAAACGATCCAAAAGTTATAAAGGATAAAGTAATTTCAATCGCACCGGGTGAACGTTATGATATTGAATTTACTGCTAATAATCCTGGGAAATGGTATGTTGAAGACCATTCGAAAAATAAAGGTGCAAAAGGAATGAAAGCTGTTATTGAGTATGATGGCAGCAAAGAGATGAAAGATAAAACAGACGAAAAAGAAAAATTACCGAAAGTA
Source organism: Bacillus cereus group sp. BfR-BA-01441 (assembly GCF_022663075.1). Classification (NCBI taxonomy): domain Bacteria; kingdom Bacillati; phylum Bacillota; class Bacilli; order Caryophanales; family Bacillaceae; genus Bacillus; species Bacillus cereus group sp. BfR-BA-01441. The sequence continues at coordinate 25,237 of NZ_JAKUEU010000032.1, read as the reverse complement.
GATATAATGAAATATGGTACTAAAAAATTAGGTAGTTTCACGTTAAATCAAGAGTATACTGCCACATATAATATGGACTTAAATACGCAAATGAATGGAAATGAAATGGTATATACAATTAACGGAAAGGTATTTCCGGATATTGACCCAATTCAAGTGAAAAAGGGTGATTTAGTAAAAGTGAGATTGGTAAATCGTTCTAAAATGGATGATCACCCAATGCATTTACACGGACACTTTTTCCAGGTGTTGAGTAAAGATGGAAAACCGATAGAAGGTTCTCCCATTGTAAAAGATACATTGAACTTAAAACCGGGTGAAGAATATGAAGTAGCCTTTGTAGCAGATAATCCGGGCGATTGGATGTTCCACTGTCATGATTTACACCATGCTTCAGCTGGGATGGTAACAGAAGTAAAATATACAGATTACAAATCGGATTATGTTCCAAACCGAAACATTCCTAATAAGCCAGAGTAATATTAAGCAGTTATCCTATGGATAGCTGCTTATTCATTTTTGTTGCAAGTACTAATGTATATGTTGGTTATGCCCAGGTGAAGGTGCAGGAGTATGATCTGGGAATGTCGTAAATACGGCAACGATAATTACTACACTAATTGAAAGTAATAACAAAAAACGCTGTTGGATAAAAGTAGAAAAGTTCTCCGATAACAATTGAATCACACAGGACATAGTAATCGTTATAGTAAGTAAAAGGCTAATGAACAATATACTATGAGCTTGTTGAGCGTTTAACATTTCTGTAATCATTGCTCCCATCATACTTGCCATTAATCCAGAGAACATTCCTTCTAAAGCAGTATATAGGTGAAAACGTAGACCGATTAAGAAACCGATAAAACCACTAATTAAAATAGCAAGCAAAGTAGAATATAGTAATTCCCCCTTAAAGAGAATGCCTAAGTAAAAACCAATACTTAAACCAATACTCATACTAAAAGACATAATAAATACCATATACTCCATTAGGGTACCCTTACGTTTAGAAATATAGGATGTAATAAGAATCGAAGTACAGCAAAGTGTTAAGGTAGTTAACGTATAAGCAAACATTATGATACCTCCTTGTCCTATCGTTCATTTCATCATATGTTTATATGGAGGGTACTTATGCTTATTAATATCTGCATATTATCTGCACAATTTCATAGATGTAAGCAAAGGAACGCTTGATTTTTTAGGGCGTCTTTTTTAATTATAAGCATGTGAAAGAAATTGTTATATTATGAGTTTCTATTGTGAAGCCATAAAGAATAAGCGTATAATATTATAGGTCTCACATTTGCGAGACAAACCGCGAATGATAAATAAGATTGTTGTTTTATCATCGCTTCTAAACATATAGACAATGAAAGTAACACTGGAATACAGATAGGGAGTTATAAAATGAAATTAATTATTGCCGAGAAACCAGATCAAGGGTTGGCTCTTGTTTCACAGTTTAAATATCGCCGGAAAGATGGATATTTAGAAGTAGAAGCGAATGAGTTATTTCCAAATGGAGCGTACTGTACATGGGCAATTGGTCATTTGACGCAGTTATGTAATCCAGAGCATTATCACGCAGAGTGGAAAAAATGGTCACTTAATACGTTACCGATGATTCCAGAGCGTTTTCAATTTGAAGTAACAAAGTCGAAGTATAAACAGTTTAACGTTGTGAAACAGCTGTTACATAATCCACAGGTAACAGAAATTATTCACGCAGGCGATGCTGGGCGTGAAGGGGAACTGATCGTACGAAATATTATTAATCTTTGTAACGTGCAAAAGCCGATGAAGCGTCTATGGATTTCGTCTTTAACGAAGCAAGCTATTTACCAAGGGTTTAAAAATCTACTTGATGAAGCAGATACAATTAATACGTATTATGAGGCGTATACAAGGTCATGTGCGGACTGGGTCGTTGGTATGAATGCATCACGTGTTTTTAGTATTTTGCTAAAGAAAAAAGGAATGAATGATGTATTTTCTGCTGGTCGTGTCCAGACACCAACGTTAGCATTGATTGTAAAGCGAGAGAAAGAAATTGAAAACTTTAAGTCAGAGCCTTTCTGGGAAGTGTTTGCAACCTTTAATATAGAAGGAAAGAAATATGACGGAAAATGGGAAAAGGATAATGAATCCCGCTTAAAAGACCCTGATATGGCGAATAAAATTGCGGCATTTTGCCAAGGGAAACCGGCTGTTGTGAAGGAAATGAAAACGGAGCGTAAAGAGTTTCAGCCGCCGCTTTTATTTAACTTATCATCACTGCAAGCAACGGCAAATAAAGCCTTTAAGTTTTCACCGAAAAAGACGCTTGATATAACGCAAGCACTATATCAAAAAGGGATTGTTTCTTATCCACGTTCAGATTCTAACTATGTTACACAAGGAGAAGCAGCGACGTTCCCTGATATTTTACAGAAGTTAAGTCAGTTTGATGAATATAAAGGCTTATTACCGGCTCCGGTTGAATCCATTATGAATAACAAGCGTTATGTAAATGAAAAGAAAGTAACAGATCACTACGCAATTATTCCGACAGAGCAAGTTACAAACCCAAGCAGACTCTCAGGTGATGAAAAGAAAATATACGATATGATCGTAAGAAGGCTTATTGCAGCTCATTATGAAGTTGCAATCTTTGACTATACAACGATTGTAACGCTTGTAGATGAACGTGCTGAATTCATTTCAAAAGGAAAACAGCAAATTCAAGAAGGTTGGCGTAAAGTTATTTTCCAAGACGATAAAGATGACGAAACCATTCTTCCAATTGTAGCTGAAGGCGAAGAAGGAAAAGTTGTAAAGGTGAAAGTGAAAGAAGGAAAAACACAGCCACCGAAGCGCTATACAGAAGGACAACTTATTACGTTAATGAAAACAGCTGGTAAGTATTTAGAGAATGAAGAGCTGGAGAAAGTATTAAAGAAAACAGAAGGTTTAGGAACATTATCTATAAAAAATGTCTGTGCATAAACTCAATATTGCAAGGAAACGTTTATAATGCAAGCTTTAATAGGAATTGAACAATGTGTGCAAAAATAATTAATGTGCAAAAATACAAGAGTATTTAGTTGAATGGTCCTTTCAGGTTTTTAAGAGTTAGGAATACCACACTAATTTTTTTTAGGAAAATTAGAATTGAATGCTGTAAGAATAGTTGGTATAAAAATTTATTTATAGTAGCATGTATTCTATATCGTTTTATGAATATTTTTTAGGTTTGATTCTGTAAATTTATATATAAGGTTATAGAGATTTAACGCTCTAATTATTTTGTATGGTAAGTTTTAAATGGATCTATAATTATTACAGCACTATATGTAATTTATTTTTAGATTAATAACTTATTTAATCTAAAAGAAGTAATACTAATATCTGGTATACTTAAAAATAGTGAAGAACTAGTAATAAACTGTATTTTAGTTTTAAAAAGGGAAATTTAAATAATTATAAATCTAAAAATGAGTAGGTACTAATTGATCATTTCTAAGTTCAAAAGACTATATTAAATTCTAGTACTAAAAAATAATATAAAGAAAAAGCTAAGGATTAAGTTGGAATAAAAGAGATAAATTTTATTGTTGTGATTTAGAAGCGGAGAGTGAAGGAATAATGCAATTAGCATTTATATGGGCAGATGATTTTGGTTGTATTTCAAAACAAGGATTTAATTTTGATGGGAATTTCGAACTTTTGTATAACTCAGATTCAAAGGTATTATATATAAAAGAAAATGAAAATTACATTGATGATTTTTTTGATGATACAAAAAAGGTTATTGATGTAACTGGTATTGTAGGTGAAAATGGAGCAGGAAAAACAACAGTTTTAAATTTAATTAAAAACATTTTCTCTCAAAAAGGTATTTTTACTAATCAGAAGTATATTATTGCATTCACAAAAAAACAAAATAAAACTAAGGAGATCTATGTTTTTTATCATGATTCATTATTGATAAAAATAGAGGATTTATGTGTTAATGACTCAGTAGAAATCATAAAAACCAATTATAATCTTGAAAAAAATAACCTTGGACGTATTAAATCATTAAAAGTGCCTACAGTACCATGCATATTTTTTAGTAACGTATTTGATACGGGTCTTGAACAAAGCATGTTATTACAATCTGAAAAAGCATTATTTAATGTATCAACAAATTATTTAATGAAAACAGATAAACACGATTGGAACTTTGATGAAGCTCTTGATATGGTTGACACAATCGAATTACACAGGGCATCCAATGTATTTAGACAGGCAAAATTTATATCAGAATCTAAGTTTAATGAATTAGGTTTTGAATATCCTGATGCTTTAGTCTTTGGCTATCCTTTAATCGAAATATTTGAAAATGGATCAAGAACTCCGGAACAATTTAGAAAAATTTTAAATCAGCTTATAAGGAAGAATGAAGAACATAAAAATGAGAAAAAAAGAAATTTGAGTAAGTTTTTATATAACATGATAAATAGTTATTTTAACCAATTTCCTGAGACCTTAGATTTTGAGGAGCAATTTATAAAGCCAATGAGTCAGGAACAAAAAGATAGTTATCTTCAAGAGGATAGTATAGATGGAATAATTAAAGTACTAAAAGATTGGAAACAAGTTTTGAAGGAATATCGTTATATATCCTTTGATACAGAATATATTGAAGGTGGGCTAAGTGAAGAATGGCTTTTAGAAGTTCAATCATTAATTAACCTTGTTAATTTACTAGTAAACGAAGAAAATATATACATATATCATAACCAACTTTGTTTGAAATTAGGGAAAGGGTATGATGCGTTAATAAAATTTATGAAAGATTATATTATTTCCTCTCGTATGCATCCCTATATTACATTAAATTGGAATTTACAATTAAGCTCAGGACAAAAGGCTATGTTGGACATGTTTTCTAGATTTTATAGTGTTGCTATTGATATAAATAATTTAGCAGACAAGAATATTTTAATCTTGATAGATGAAGGTGAATTATATTTCCACCCACAATGGCAGAAGAGCCTTTTAAAAGATTTACTAGATTTCTTTAAAATGATTTACCATAAAAATATTCAGGTTATCTTGACATCTAACTCTCCCTTTATAGTATCGGATTTGCCTAAACATAATATTGTTTTTATAGGGAAAAAGGCTGGGGGAAATGGCATTATTGACACCTTAATCAATAAAAAACAAACTTTTGCAGCTAATATACATACATTATTATCAGATTCATTTTTTTTAGAAGGTGAATTAATTGGGGATTTTGCAAAAGAAAAGATAAATTGGCTTATAAATATATTAAGTGGTGATATTGCTAATATAAGGGAAAATGAAGAGAGAGTTCGTAAATTAATAAATATCATAGGAGAACCTATTATTAGAAATAAATTAATGAGCATGCTAGAAGATCAATTAAAAATAAAGTTAATAAGTGTAGATGAAGAAATAGATAAATTAAAGAAAAAAATAAAGAATCTAGAAGATAGACTGCTTTCAGGTGATCTAGATGATTAAAATTGAATCAGAATCCTTAAATATACTTGTAAAAAGGCACTATGAATATATTAGTTGTAAATATCTCTATAAAATACATGATTTATTGAATGGAGGACCTTTCACTAAGGAACAACATACTTTTTTCGAATACTTGTATGATAATAGAAAAGACATTATAACCGCAAAACCTAAAACTTTGTATGATATTTCTATTGCTTGTAAAGGTATGCTATCAAGAATGGGGTCTAATGAAAGAGAGGAAGTTTACACCAAATTAAATGAAATTTTTAATTATGAATCATTTTCAGCAGAAGAGCTAAGAGAATTTGGATATTCTTTTACTAAAATGTTAAAAAAAATAAAGTCTCTTGTTAATAATGCTACATTGAAAAATATAGAAAGAGAAATAGGTCGGAGTACTTCTTTGGAGCAATTATCATTCTTGAAAACTAATATAATTAATTTGGTAAAGGAATTTAGGGATAAGAATAAACATTTGGATGCTTCATTGATAAATAAAGCAAGTGAAATTATGGAGGAAATTATTTTTCAGGATTTCCCAACCCTGACTGACTTAAAAATCAAAATAAAAAACATAGTTGAAAAATCCAACTGTTGGATTTTTGAAAAAAGTGAAGAAAAATTGTTCGATATTCGAGAAGGATGGGGACCATATCAATTAGTAATGGGATTAGCTTTAAATGTTTGTCCATATTGTAATAGACAATATATTTCATCATATTATTCAAAAAGTGGAAAAACACGGGGAGATTTAGATCATTTTTTCCCCAAAAAAAATATCCTTATTTAGCATTATCTTTTTATAATCTTATTCCAAGCTGTAAAGTTTGTAATTCGAGTTTAAAAAATGATAAAGATTTCACTTATGAAAAAAATATTCACCCATATGAAGAGGGATTTGAAGATAAATATTTGTTCACAATAAAAGCAAAAGAAAAAGAGATAGGAAAACTTAAAAATAGGACAGATATAACGCAAATGGAATCCCTTAGGAAAGAGTATGATTTGGATTTTTTATATGGTAATTCTAAAGAATTTGATATTGTTTTTAAAGAGGGGCCTACAGCTAGTGATGAATTTATTAGAAAAGCTAAGTGTAATGCTGAAATATTTAAGCTTAGAGAATTATACTCTCTTCATAAAGATTGTATTCAAGACTTAATAAAGAAATCAGTAATATATAATGAATCAAGAATAAATAGTTTAATGGAGGAATTTGGTGGTAAATTATTTAATTCTGAAGAAGAGATTTTGAATTTAGTTTTGGGTGTTTATGTTCAAGCTGAAAATATAGATAAGAGACCATTTTCTAAATTTATAAGAGATATTTCTCGTGAATTAGGTGTAAAGATTTTAGATTAGTAAAAATTAAGAGGGCAAGTTTATCTGAAAATCATATCGCGAGATAGCGAAGGTAATAACTTAGTGAATACTGTTTTTAGGACAGAGATTTACATTAGTAGATTTTCTCATTAAAGATTAAAAATACACATAATAAAAAAGAAAACATGAACACTCTTTATAAAGTACGAAGCTTAATAAAAATAAGTACTAAAAGGTATTTCTTATATTCTTCTAAAGCATTTATTTAGTAATTAAGATTCAGATAGTAGTTAGTAAGTCAAATAATATGTTTTATTATATTAAGGTTTATTTTGAAAAGTAATTTATGGATTTTTATTGCTATTGTTGGAACAATCCTTCTGTATATGCTAAAAATAAGACAATTGTTACAAACTTTATAAAGAGTAAGTTAGCTATTAAGTATAAAAAAGGAGTGAAGATATTGAAGGAGTTAAAAAACTTTGATTTTTTTATGCAAGAACTAAGTAATAAACTTTTGAGTGGTGAAATATTTGAAAATGAGTCACAAAGGAAAAGAATTTTTTATGATTCTTTAAAAAAAATGAATACGGATTGGGGAACTAAAAAAAAATGTATGTACCCTGGTTGTAAAGATATCACAATCCTTAATTCTCATACTATTCAAGAAAAAGGACCTTTAAAGATGATTGCAGAAGGGAATAATCAAGATACGGTGCTGACATCTGAGGTGAAAAGCGGGAAATCCCAAATTAAAGAGGTAAAGATAGCGAAATCTTCCACATTCCCTGGTTTTTGTTATGAACATGAAAAAGTTTTTAAGGAATTTGAAGAGAAGAAAAAAATTGAAAACGAAATTGATGAATCCTTACAAGTGTTTAGGACAATATGTAGGCATCTTTATATGTTGAATCATCGTCATAAACATTTAGTGAGCTCAATAGAAGAAAATAGTAAAAGAAAATTAAAAACTGCAAAAGATCTATTCAATAAGTATGCTCCCCTTCCTATTCAGATACATGACAATATAAAAAGAGTTAAGGATCCATATGATGAAATTGAAGAAAAAGTAAAACTTGAATTAGAGCAATTTATAAAAGATGCTCAGGAATTATATAATGCAAGTGTAGTTGATTTAATTAATAAAAAAAATGAGGAGCTATACATAAAGTCTATTTTGATAGGGGGAAATTTGTTTCCTGTATGCTTGTCTGGTGTAGGAAACTTAATGTGGAATAGGGATGGAGAATCACAAACACTAAACATATCTGTGATAATGAATATCCTACCTCAAGAAAATGGAACAATTGTAATGGCTGCTGTACATAAGGAGTATGCTGATGATTTGGATGAGTATCTAGATGTGTGTTGTTCAACAGAATTAAGTATTATTAATTTAATTGAGAGCTGGATGATTTATGGTACAGATCATTGGTTTATAAGCCCTTCCGTATGGAGTGAAATTCCAGAAGAGAGACAAAAAAAAATACTAGGTGAATTGGATAAAGTGAATAAGAGCATCAAATCCCAATGTTCTTATTCAATACTAGATGATTTAAGAAATGAAGCTATTATGAAAATAGAAGGAGTTCTTAATAGTGAGAGAAATAAAGTTACTCAGGATAATTAGTGAAACGACTTTGGGTTATTTATCTAGCTATAAGATTGGGTATAGAGAAGTATTTTGAGTTATATCTTAGGCAAAAAAGGGGATAGTTAATTAATTACAGGTAATAACTGTTCTCCTCCGTTTTTTCTAATTAAGTATAAAGTTTTAGAGTCGAATGTAATTAATGGAGAGAATTATTAGCAATGAAAAATATGTATAATTGAATAAATAACATTCATTTGAATTATAAAAGTTCAAAAATTCGGAGTGGAAACTAATTTATTTCTTTATTTAATCTCTCCAAATATCCAATGCTTTTTATAGAGTCATATCCTTGTCTGAGAGTATCATAGTTAGGAAGAATTTGATATTTTGTTATTTCTATTTTTATATTTAAACAGTCAATTTTAGCTAGCTTCTTTGTGTCATCTGATATCACTAAAGAGGCCTATGGAGTTTTTAAACAAAATTTATGTGTTAATATTCCGGTTCTTTCTGAAGAAAGGTTATAAAAGTTAAGTCAGCTTAAAGTGAATGAAATCAATTTGATAAAATTTTAACAGAGATAGGTTGAAACAATAATTAGCGAAGTTATATAAATGAAAAAATTACATATTTTTGAGAGTGCAAAAAGGAGTTGAATATATTGTTTCAAATGAAAGTATTAAAAGCTTTTGATGGAGATTCTTTATTAATTACTTTTGGCGAAGGTGAGAATATAAAAAATATATTAATTGATGGTGGGATTCCCAGGACATACTATCAAACTTTAAAAAAGGAGCTTTTAGATATAAAAGGACAATTCATTGATTTACTTATTGTTACTCATATTGATAATGATCATATAGGTGGAATATTATCCTTATTTAAGGATAACAGTATGGATAAAAGCTTTATAAAAAAAGTTTGGTTTAACTCACAAGAAGCTTTATCTAGAGAATTAAAAGTAGAAATTCCTAATTCTAAAGGAGTTGAATTAGGGGTAGATTCTGAGCAAACAAAAATGAGCCTTCGACAAGCTAGAACACTTGAAGAGAAATTGGATTCATACAGCTGTTGGGAACAAGTCTTAGTATGTCGAAATGAGGATTTTGTTAATTACAGTATAGGAGAATCGAGAATTACAGTTTTATCTCCTAGAATACAAAAAATTAATAAATGGATAGAAGAAGAAGAGACAAATAAAATGGCTGGATGTGAAAAAGATTATAAGTATCCGCTAAAAGTGTTAGCAGAAAATAAGTTTAAAGAGGATGATCAATCCCACAATAAAAGTAGTATCTCTATAATAATAGAGTATAAAGGGAAGAAAATACTATTATTAGCAGATTCTCATCCATCTGATATTGTACAATCGCTTAGAGAACTTGGATATGATGAACAAAAAAAACTAGTTGTTGATTATGTAAAAGTCTCTCATCATGGAAGCAAAAAAAATACTAGTGATGAGTTATTGAAATTAATAGGATGTAAAAATTATATATTCACTACAAATGGTTCTAAACACTGTTTGCCAAATAAGGAATCCATGGCAAGAATCGTTAAGAATTGTGATGGAGATGTAGATTTTTTCTTTAATTACCCTATTTTTGAAAATATTTTTTTGAAAGAGGAGCAGGAAGATTACAGAATAAGATGTTGGCATAAAAATATTTTGGAGGTATAGATTTCAAATGATGGATAGATTATACGATCAAATTGCTGTGAAGGTATTATGCAATGGTAACTTTGGAAGTGGTTGTCTTGTTCAATCGGGTTCAAAAGAAGTGACATATGTTATTACTGCAAAGCACTGTCTAATAGGTACTGAAAAAGAACCTCAGGAGGTGGTTGTTTCAGGAATTAAAATTCGAAGATTTAAAGATGAAGAAACATGGATAGAGTATACTGTGAAAGATTTTAAGATGCATGAAACAGCAGATATAGCGATTATAATTCTTGAAGAAAATTTAAGTCTTTCTCCATTGTATATATATGAGAATATTAAATATAGAGAGAAGGTAACAATTTGTGGATATCCAATCCAAGCTCAAGATAATATTAAAAATCCTAAAGAAAAAATTGATGGAGAAGTAAAATCGAGTTCACAGCAAATGATAGAGTTTAGAACAGAAGATTCATTAGCTACTTTTACAAGTGAAGAGAAAACATATATTTGTGGTTTCTCTGGTTCTGGAATGTTCGTAGAACTTGATGGAAAATTGGTACTGACAGGGATTTTTACTGAAGTAAAGCACAAGGATGTTGGGTATAAAAATTTAGTAGGAGAGAAACTTCATCATGTAGAAGAGATATTAAAAGAAAATAGTTTACCGCCTCTCCCTAAAGTAATCCGAAGTTACATAGCTAAAAAGTATTGTGGATATTTATATTTAAATGAGTGGGAAAGACAAAAGAGGCTCAATACGTCACCGTGGATAGAATTTGAACACTCAAAACAAATAATAACAGATGTGAAAAATCATTTTTTTAATAACGATGAAATAAATGTTTTGCATATTTTAGGGAGATCTGGAATAGGAAAGACACGAACGGTATTGAAAGCTTGTCAAGAGGAAGTAGAATTGCACAGTGTGATTTATTTTTCTAATTATAGTGAATTAAAGCATGAATTTATAGACTATATAAAAAATGAAACAAATGAATTAGTAAGATTAGTAATAGATGATATTTCACTGCATGAATGGCAAGATTTAAATAGAATATTTAGTGAGCATACTGATAGAATCAGAATCATAACTATAGGTGTTGTGCCAGAGAACAAAATACAAGTTATAGAAGGGATACTAGTAGTACCTCCCCCTAGTAATAGCGATGTAGTTAACTTAATGAAAGTTATGGATTCTTCTTTAGAAGAAGAAGAACAAAATTATTTAATGAGTCTATGTGAAAGTGACTTACGTCTAGTATTGTTATTAATTAATGTGAATAAGAGGGGGAAAATAGAAAACTTACCTTCTATTAATTCCATTTTTACAAGGTTTGAAAATATTAGTGAAATATTAGTTAGGGTGTTTAAGCAATTCCAAGGGGAGTTTGGTGATTTCGAAGATTTTAAGAAAAATTATATTTATTTATGCCTTTTTATTGATATCGGTTTTAAAAACCAGTTCAGAGAAGAATTAGAGTACATAGCTGAATACTTTAATATCAATATTAGTGAACTAGATAAAACAATTGAAATAGCAAAAAATTGTTGGTTAGGTTTAATAAAGTCCGAATTTTTCGAAGCGTCACCTAGAGCTTTAGCTAGATTAGTATTTGAAAATGATGGCTGGCCATTATTAAAAAATGATTTGGAAAATTTTATAGGTAATATGCCTTCTGCTATAATGCAAAAAAGATTTATTAATAGAATAGAAGAATCTGGATTTCACATTAGAAAGGAAGGTATAGAAGCTTTAGCTACTTGGTTTCGCATAGCATTTCCAAATAGTGACCTCTCGTTAATTTTAAATAAGGATAAATCAAAGATATTTAAAGTATATACAGAGTTTTCACCAGAAAATGGACTGAGATGGTTGGAATCAGCCATTAATAATATTTCACATGAAGAATTATTAGAATTTAGTAGTATAGGTTCTAAGTCTAGAAGGGATATAGTATGGTTATGTGAAGATTTAGCTTGTTTTAAGGATAACTTCTTTTATTGTGAAGCTATTCTATTTAAATTGGCACAATGTGAAACTGAAAATCATATTTCTAATAATAGTAAAGGGGTTTGGCAAGCGCTATTTACTCCAATACTTTCAAATACTGAGGTTCCTTTCAATGAGAGATATAAATTATTAATAAAAAGATTACAAGAGGGGACATCGGAAAATATAGAATTAATTATTGAAGCTGTTAGAGGTATTTTCCAAGATGGCATTTCTCGGATAATGCCTAAGCAAGTTATAGGTGGACGCATTGTACCAAAAGAATGGAGACCGGATTCTTATCAGGAATTAATAAGAATAAGGAAAGAGGCTATTTCTTTATTATTAGACACGATAGAACTTGGAGGAGTACTGAGAACGAAATTAATAGATTTTATTATAAATGAATTAGATATTTTTGTGGAATATGGATTCATTGAACGTTTAAAAGAGATATTTATGGAAAATGAATTATCAGAGTCGCAAATACTTGGTATTAGGAAATTTGTTAATAATTGTATACATCGAGATCTTTATCCTCAATACATAATAGAACTGATGGAGTGGCGAGTTCTATTTACAAATGCAAATGCATTTGAACAAAAAATATTAGATATAATTTGTGAAGATTACTGGGCACAATATCATAATAATCAACAAATTGACAATGATATTTTAACAGTAGCAGAGGAAATCGTGGAAAGAAAGGTTAAAGTAGAGCAGTTGGAAAGATTATTAAGAAGTAATGTAAATAATACTTCTGTTGTAAAATTGTTTAATAGCATTGGCAGAGCTGATGAAAAACAATTTTATAAATATTATATAGAGGAGTTAATCACTTTAGGCGAGCATACGGAATATGTTGTTGCATATTTACAAGGTATAGTTACCCGATTGGGTGAAATTCCTAAAGAATTTGTAGATTTACTAGATAATTATACTAGCATTAATCTTTTATCTGTATTAAATATTACATTATCTATTGATATTAGTAAGGAAGGATATACACGTATAATAGAGATATTAGGTATGCAGATTGAAAACATAAGTCAGTACCTTTTTAAATTACAGTTTACTGAATGGAACAAATTAATGACAGAAGAGCATAAAATAAATCTGTTTGATTTAATAGTTAATAGCGTATCAGATAAGGGTTCTAGTCAGTTGGTTTTAAGATTAACTAATATGTGGAGTCATAATGCAGTAGATAAAGATATTTCACATGAAAGATTTCAATTAATATTAAAAGTGCTAGAAAAATGTTTAATGGAAGAGGTTTTATTTGATGATTGGGATTGGAAAGAAGCAATCGCAATTGTTCCAGAATATTTTATAGAAGAAAAAATAAAATTACTTATACATGCTTTAGTTGTTTGGAAGAGTGGTCATGGGATGCTGGAAGGTTATGCACTGGAAATGATTAAAGGAATTCCATCAGGGTTTTCTTCAATTTTAATGGAAAAAATAAGTGAGAAAATAGTCGATAAGAAATACAGGGATGCGTTTTTTATTCATGTATATCGAGGGCTGTTTGAGGCTCTGGATATTGAAGTTGTGAAAAAATGGGCTGGAGAGAATGAGATAGATAATATTAGAGCTTTAGCAAGACATATAAAATCCCCTAAGCCAAAAGAAAATGATAGTACTTTTATTCCACCGTTAACAGAGTGGTTACTAGAGAAATATGAAAATGATGATCGCTTTTTTAGAGAATTTATATCAGGTAGGCATTCTTTTGAAGTATATTCAGTACAAGAAAAAATTGAGAAGCATGATGAACTTGAAAAAAAAATGCAACCATATTTAAAACATAGATTGAAGCGGGTACGTGAGTGGGCTGAATATGAGGTGAAAGCATCAAAAGGCATAGGAATTGATAATCAAATTATGGAAGCGAGGTTAGAGAGAGAATAAATAGAAGAGTTTCTAATGAATCTATAAAAATTGAAGTAATGTGAAAATCATTACTTCAATTTTTTACTTTTATTAGAAATTGAAAATAGCAAACAATACTGTTGAGGGCTAGAAAGAGAACTCAACACATAATACGCATTATATGTTGAGTTCTTATTGATATTGCCTTTAAACTCATCGTATAATATGGAAGAAAGTACTTGTTTTTTTTAATTCGCTCACTCTTAACTTAGCATATAATATAAGAGGTGGAAAGATGCTACATAAATACCGTAATTATTTAATTGATAAAGGGAAGTCTCAGAATACTGTAATATCCTATATCAACGATTTGCAAATTTTCTTTCAAGAAATGGGAGTAAATCCAGATAGTTATGTTATAAGTAATGATATTAAAAAATGGATAAGAGATATGTTAAATCCTAAAGAAGGTAAAGCATTATCCGTAAGTACTATAAATCGTCGATTAAATACTCTCAGGAGTTATTTTAGTTGGGCTGAAAGAGAAAAGTATATTAAAGTAAACCCTATGATCGATATTAAGGGTTTAAAAATGGCAGATGAAGAACATGAAAAGATTATGTGGCTAACAGAGAAAGAGTTTGAGGATTTATTGGGACGAATGAGGAAATATCCTGTAAAGACTAGAGGAGTAAATCCTGAAGAAAAATATCGAAGAGATAGAGCAATTATTTATATTCTCACTTATGCAGGGTTACGTGTGGAAGAATTATCAAATTTGAAGATCACAGATATAGACTTAGATTTGAAAAAAATTCGGGTAATTGGGAAGGGGACTAAGGTAAGAACTATACCAATGTCAAATTTTCTTTATAATGAAGTATTGGAATGGCTTCAATTCAGGAGTAAAATATCAAAGGGAAAAGAGATAGTTACCCAATCACCTTATGCTTTTTACAGTCAAAGATCTGAAAAGTTCTCAATTCGTGGAATTCAGGCCATGATTGAAAATTACAGTACATCGGGTAAAAAATTAACACCACATATGTTTAGGCATACATTTTGTAAATGGATGTTAAAGGCAACCAATAATGATATAGAGAAGGTTCGTCGATTAGCGGGTCATACTCATATTTCCACAACAACAAGATATTTGAAAAATTCTTATGAGGAATTGACAGATGCGGTAGAAGCAATGCCGATATTTTAAAATTAACTATTTAACTAATTTAGGAGGGATTCATATTGAAGGCGGTAATTATAGCAGAGAAACCTTCCGTTGCTAAGAACATTGCTGATGCATTAAAAATAAAAAAAAGAAATGATGGATTTTACGAAGGAAATAATTATATTGTCACGTGGGCATTTGGTCACTTGCTTCAATTATATGATGCAAAAGATTATGATGAAAAAATGGCTAAGTGGCAGATGGATAATTTTCCTTTTATTCCTGAAAAATTTCAATATAAGGTGAAAAGTAGCCCAACAAATAGAGATAAAGCTGATAGTGGAGCGAAGAAACAACTTGATACAATTCGTTCCTTACTCTTTAGGAATGACGTAGATTCAATTATTTCAGCATGTGATTATGATCGTGAGGGGCAAGTAATTGGTGATAGTGTTATATATAATATAAAGGCACCAAAACAAGTATACCGTTTATTATTAAATGAGTGGACACCAGATGAAGTAAATGCAGGTTTAGAGCAAATTCGTCCAAATTCAGATTTACGTCCGTTGCAAGATGCTGGGGTTAGTAGACAATGGGCAGATTGGGCCATTGGAATTAATTTAACTTCTGTTGCGACACTCAAGTATCAAAAAGGAGGAGGACAGGCGTTAAACATAGGGCGAGTTTTATTGCCTACTTTGAAGATTATTTACGATCGAGACAAAGAAATTGAAACCTTTGTACCAGAAAATTATTATAAATTAGTTGCTACATTCAAAACACAACGAGAAGAAGAGTTTGAAGCAACTTATATGGAAGAGCAAGAAGATAAATTTAAAACTAAGGCTACTTTAGATGAAATCTATACTATATTACAACGTTCTTCAGGTGTAGTACTAGATAAACAAGTTGAGCGAAAAAGAGAATATTCTCCTTTTCTGTTTAATTTATCTAATTTACAAGGATATGTTACAAGTAAATACAAAGGGTGGACATCTGATAAAGTATTAAAAGTGGCTCAGTCTTTATACGAGAAAAAATATATTACCTATCCTCGTACGGGAAGTACAGCTTTAGAGGAAAGTTTAGTTGGACGGGCAGCCAAAGTTTTAGAAGCAGTAAAAAAGGGATTACCATATGAGGATGAAATCTCTTTTGCCAAAACGAAACGAGTATTTAATAATGCAAAAGTTGAAAGTCATAGTGCTATCATGCCTACGTATGTCATTCCTAAATCATTAACAAGTGATGAACAAACTGTATACACAGCAATCAAAAATCGTTTTATTATGCAATTTATGCCTGTAGCAGAGCATGAAGAAACACGTATTCAGATTAAAATCAGTGATTCTTCTGTAAAAGGATTATTTATTGCAAAAGGTCGCGTCCAAATTATTGAAGGGTGGCGCAAAGTCGAGAAAATTGAATCCAAAGATAATATGCTACCATTTGTAGAAGTCAGAGAAAATCTTGAAATTACAAATGCGGAAGTTGCTTCTCATGTAACAAAGCCTCCAAAACATCATACAGAGAAAACGTTGTTACGAGTGATGGAGACTTGTGGGAAAAATTATGATGAAGAAGAAGCTGTGTTAAGTGGATTTAGTATAGGGACTCCGGCTACTAGAGCAGAAACAATTAAGAAATTGAAAGATATTGGCTATATTTTCTCAAAAGATAAAAGTTTATTATGTAGTGAGTTAGGTCGAAAGATTGTAGAAACGTTTCCGGTCAAAGAATTATTTGATTTGGAGTTTACGGGGAAACTGGAGAAAGCACTGTCGGATATGGAAAAAAAGAAAGTGAGCAGGAGTGTTTTTTTAAATTTTATCTTTGATTTTACAAGGAAATCGGTAGAAATGATAAAAAATGATCAAGATGTTATTTTACACCATGCTACACAAGAACCTAAAAAAATAGAGGTTTTAGGGAAATGTCCAGTTTGTTCGAGTTCTATTGTAGAGGGAAAAAAAGGATTTGGATGTTCAGATTGGAAAAATGGATGCAAGTTTGTTATATGGAAGAATGATAAATTTTTAGCAACAATGAAGAAAAAACCAAATAAAACTATGGTCAAGAAGTTGTTGAAAGATGGAGAGGTTCTAACGAAAGGTTTAACAAGTAAAAAGGGAAACAAGTTTGATGCAATATTAAGATATGAAAAAAATCCTGAGAATGAATTTTTTAGCTGGAAAATGAGCTTTTCAGAGAATACATCTAAATAATGACTTTAGTTGATAACTTTCAATTATTATTTAGGATTTAATAAAAAATATTTTAACAAGAACCTCACATTGGTAGGAACATCTTGAATCAAAAAACATAAAAAAGTTATCCTGTCTAAATATATTAGACAGGATAACTTTTTTATGTGCAATGGTATTAAAGTTTTTCTAGGTAAGGAGAGAGTTGGAACCCCTTTTATTAATCTTTAGATAATTTGAGACGTTTATTGTAAGAAAATATCTAGAGTATGTATTCGAAAATATGTTGCATTTATTACTTAAAGTTGTTATTCTCTACGAATTCAGAGAAATTACGAAGAAACCTTAGGATAAATTGCAATTCATTAACGTTTTTTTGATGAAGTAGGGAAGTAATGATACTAAGAGATTCATCTCTTTGAGGATTATCGATTAAATTGATATTACCAAAGTTTAAAACTAGATCAGGTGAAACCTCTAGACCATCAGCAATTTTTTGTAGGGTAAGCATGGAAATGTTCCTTTCTCCACGTTCAACTCCACCAATGTAAGCCTGTTGTAGATTGATTCGTTCAGCTAATTCTTCTTGTGTCAATCCTCTTTTTTTTCGTAAAAAGCGGATGTTTTCCCCAACTAATTTTAAGAAATCAGACAAGTGTATCACCTCTCTATCAGATTAGAGAAGTGTACAAATGAATGTAATAACACTATAGTGCTTAAATTTCGTGTAAAAGAACTTATAAGTATTTTTTATTGATTATTTAGATTAAAAGCGGAATGGAAATGAAAAAATAGTACTATAGCCCTTTATGTTTAGTTAGTAGAGAATTTAATTGTATGTAATGAAGAAGTTTTGAAAAAAATGGTTTATATAATTATTAAATGCCGTATCAAGCCGTACCATACCAAACACCACTGAACCGAACCCAGCCGGAATGTACTATGCCAAGCCCAACCTTATTAAATGACCTATCTCTTCAGCAATAGGGGGGTCATCTCCTATTGAACAGTTTTAACTGTTTCGACACAATTATGCTTTTTTGATAATGTTCGTGAAATATAAAATTTACAGTAGTTTTATTTAAATATTTAATCTGCAAATAATATAATATTAATTGAATGTTTATTTTTAAATATTAATTTGTTTATCTACTATGTAAGAATTTGTATTTAAATTTAATTAGAAAAAATGGTTTTAGTTTATATCCGTATCAAATCGTACCATACATCTAATTTGTTTTTATAAAGCATACTATGTTTAAATTTGTATACTATTACTATTTCTTTAGGAATTTTAAAAGAATTCTGTTCTACCTATTCAATAGTGATTCTTCATTCCAAACAAATTGACGCCAATCCGCTGTTATAACTCCATCTTTTAAAGCTTTTGCAATCATACCTCGATGAAAGCAATCTGCACGTAGAACATGACATTTTCTACAAAGTGTACGTAAATTTTGAAGTCTATTATCCCCACTTAGCCCACTGACTATATGGTCAATGTGGCATTCATTTAATAAGAGCGCTTTTTTACAACGTATACATTGTCTATTATCTCTGTTCCATACAATTGGTCTTATATTTTTTTTCCAAGTTTCAAAGGGTGTTCTCTTCTTAGGCATGTACTGTTTCCTGAATAATATTAAAATCTGTGACATAGAATCGACCAAATCCCACTTTTCTTGCGTCGCCTAATCCAGCATAAGCACCGGCATCTTGGCAAATAGCTCTCATTTGTTCACGATTAATTAAAGTTCCCTCCCATATTATATTAAATTCTGCCTCCCATCCGGGTGAAATAGCTAAGCGATAACGTATATTTTTTACCCCTCTTCTTGAAACAGGTCGAACATCAATATATACATCTTTTTTATCATCTCTTGTTATCTCGTTAATAGGGGGAAGATACCTGTTAATGAATATTTTATTGTCTAATACTTGGAGAGTTGAAGAAACTTCGGGTTCTAAAGTTCCTCTTCCTTTAGATATAAATTTTCCACCCGCACGTAAGCAAGAGAAAATATAAATAGGATCCAAGTATAACTGACCTTGCCGAGTAGCTTGAAAAGTTTTTTTCCATTCCTCAGGATTGTTTCCTGGGACTCCCCATTTTTCTTGTTTTGTTATAGGAATTGCATCCTCGGTAAAGCGATTAAATAAAAGGGGCCTAGTTCCTGAAATTTTTACATTAGCACAAATTATTGCCATTTAAGCAACCTCCTTGAATAGAACTTATAAGTATTAATTACCAAAAAATATTATTTTTAAACATTCGAATTATGTGTAAATAAATTAAATTTGATTAAATACATTCAATGTTAAGAAATTTCATCTGAAATAAATATTTAGATACTTGTTATCCCAGTTTTATGCAATCAGGTTTTAAATACGGAATATTTTCGAAATAGAATTCAAGATGTAGGTAATGTCTTTTATCTAATTACTTAGGAGATCTGGTATATCAGATATGAATAACTGATTGTTTAAATGTTCTTAATAATGAAAAGGGATGCTTGCTTTCCGTAAAGTATCATCAATTGAGTTTGTCTAATTTGTATACTAATAAAAATAATAAACAGATAGGCACTATAGATGCCTAAGAAGAGGATATTCATAAATTATGTTTTGCACAAATTCTTGAATTGGCTTAGGGATTATTAGTGATAGGGGGATTTGTATATCTAAGTTAGTAGATTCAAAAAAAGATATAGATATTAAGGAATACGGAATCAATATGACACAACAAGTAAAAAAATTGTTAATTCGTTTCAAAAATACTATATAAATCAAAAAGAAAACTCACTACGTTACACACATGAAAGGTTTTTAGCGGAAGATTTTATGTATAAGTTAAACTTCGGGGTGAGATTGTCTTGAAATTTAAAGAAGGTGATTTGTATGTAAGATATTGTAATTATTAAAAGCCTATGCAGCACTTAAAAATCCATAGAAGAAAGTTCTCTACTTAATTGGAAAATATAGAGTTTCGATAATTATTAGTAAAGAACTTTTTTACTTAGGGACAACTGGATAATGTGAATTTTCAGTTCGTTTTTGAATTTAGGTTAGAAAAAAGAATATTACACGGTAAGTTAATATTTATTCACCTTTTAAAGATATTTGGAAACATCTTTTTAAAATCTAGGCTTACTGCGTTTTCTTTATTATTACTATCGATTGTGAGTATATTATTTTGCAGTTGAGTTTCTTCTCTATTATTTTTATATACACTTCCAGCAATAATGTCTTCGTATTCTTTTAAAATGATGGTTAATTCTTTTATTTTTTGTTTTTGATGTTCGATGTTTTCTTTATATTGTTTATTTTTCTTTTGTGATTGTAATAGATCATCGTAAAGCGACTGAATTACTTCATTGACATGTTTTAAAGCGCCTGATAATGCTTTAGTGTCATTTCCATAGCGTTCAATAATAAATTCAATATTAGGTAGTGGAAGAGGTGAAGCATCATTATTTTCACTTAATAAAGGTACATTTAATCGTTCGATATCTTTACGCTTTCTTCTTGACCATACATGCCTTTTTATACCCGTTGTTTTTTCTAAAGCTAAATAGTTTATTTTTCCAGGGTTGTGTGATGCATAATCTAGCAAAATTTTAGTTAATTCTTCATCGGTATATTTTTGAGGCCTTCCTTTTTCTTTTTTATTCAACTTGATGTTATCTCCTTTTATTTGGTAATTTATTTATAAAATACAATTATTCAATTGTTTTAGGTAACTTGGCGTCTACAATAGCTTTTTGAGTTAATAAGCGATTTAATTCGCTGGCACTTGAAGATAAATTTTCTTGGTCAATTAAAGAGTAATTTGATTCTTCTAGATTGTAATTCATGTTCTTAGAAATAAAAGTTAACATGCTAACTTGTTCGTTAATCTTTCTATTTAACAGTTTTGAATAGTCATTGAGCCAGGTAAGTCCTTCGGTGATCTCATCTGTCTTAGGGGAAAATAGATAGTGACTACAATGGCGACAATCACCAGTACAATTGAAAGGGTATTCAATATCAGTGCAATATCCAAAATCAACTGGTAAAAAGTTATTTGTATCATATATATCTTTATATAATTTATATTTATTAATAGTGTCTCTAGTATGTTGAGTAAATAATGAGTCTGGTAAGGAAGTATTTACATGCATTAACCTTCTATGTTTCTCAGTTAAATTATATACCCATGATTCAGTGAAATATGTTAGGTGATTCCAGTAGCCTTTTTGGGTATCTAAACGTTTATGTCCACCAATAATAGCAATGGTAAGCATATTAAACCCTTGTAACATCATGTTGCAAAATGCTAGGTGGCGAGTATCTCCAGGAGAAACCTTTTCTTTTTTGTCATATTTATACTTCTTTCTCAAAATTTCACGGTAAAATTGATCAATAAGAGAACTAAATTGTCTCACTGCAAGAAATTCACTTTTTCTTGTCCGTTCACTTCCAAAGTGTTCTTTAAACATTTCATAATATTTATAGGTAAATAAATAATCACTTTTATCATCTTTAGGTGAGAAGGATTTAAAAGTTTGAATTAAATCATAGATATCTTTATTAATTTGAAGTATATCCGGGATATCGACATCTCTTACTAAAGTACCTTTTTCTTTAAGTCGGGAGAGTTTAATTTCATATTTTTTTTTATTTTTTTTTGGTTGATTTGCACAATTCTTTTTAAGTTTTAGGAATTCTGTAGGGCGCATGGGTATAACAGTAGTTATTTTCCACCATAGCACAATGGGAAAATATTTTTGTAATTCAAATTCGGTACCCTCACTCAAAAATTGCTCAATCTTTTCATCAAAATATAGTATATGGCGATAATTGGGTAAGTCTCTACTTTTTTGAATATTATTAATGAAAGGTGAGCAACTATCAATAAATTTATCTGAATTAGTAATTTCAATAAACGAAAAGAAGTCAATGGTATATTTAGCTAGCTCATATCTTTTTCGATAGTTTTGTTTACTTATATATTCTTCCAAGTCAATTAGGTGATTCAAATCAAAAGCTTTTGATATATGAATAGATTCTTTTATAGCGCAAATGACATTGTGTATATGGTTGACGGATAAAAGCTGATCGATTAGATGAATCGCATAGCACTTTAAAGCGATGTTTAAAGTACCATAAAGTTCTATATCAAATAACATTCCACGACGGTTATAGTCTTTATCTCTTATTGACCACTTTGTATCATGAAAGGATTCATTTTCAATTATATTAGCTGTTTTCCATTTATTGAAATTTTGTAGGTATATTTCTATTTCATCTTTAGATCCATAAAAACGTGTCGACTTTATGGATATTAAGTTTATATAGTTATCTTGATCTAGAAATTTAGTTTTATTTAGCATTAAATCAGTACCTCACTTAGTATGAATGTAATAATTAGGGGAATCAAAGAGAAAATATTTATTCGTTTCGGTAATAATATTTTCAAGGACCTGAAAGTTAATGAAGGTCTCTATATATGATTTTCCTAATTCTGAAATAGCTTGATTAATTATATCTAAGATTAAAACAAACCTAATGGTGTCACGGTATCGTATTGTATCAAAGTTAGTATTTTTTATAGAAGTATGAACATTTTTTAATTCTTCCACAATACCAATAAGTAAATAAATATTGAATACCGCATTAGGACATTTTAAACAAGAATCGAAGTTTGGATAAGAGCACTGTGGATATGTAATGCATTGTACATGTTTAGTTTTAGAGGGTTTTTCTCCTTTTAAAATTTTAATAATAATTTCTATAACTTGATCTTTTGGAAGTTGTATTAATTTATCAACAATTGATTCTCTTTCGTTTTGATATTTAAGGAGTAAAAATGATATATCCTCTAATTGAGAAGGAGAATATTCTTTTTTATAAGCTTGTATAATAGATGTACGATTTTCTAATAAATCATTTTCTGTAACTTTGTTCATAGCTAAATCAATGATGAAATTATAAAGCCATCCAAAAGTTCCGCGATTAAATAGGTTAAGGGAGACGGTGTCCAAAGTCCCATCACTATTTGTAGACTGAACATAAGCAGTAATTGAATTCATATTTCTATGATTTCTTAAGTTTTTTGTTAACTCATGAGATATTTCTGAGTGTTTTCCAGAGTTAGTTATAGTATAAAAAAAGTGTGTGAGTAGAGAACGGTTCATAAGTAAGCTATTGAATTTTGGTAATTTCTTATTTTTATTAAAAAAAATATTAAAACGGTCGTGCGAATTACTATACTGGTCTAGTGAGCCGAGTAAACGTTCTTGTTTTTTAGCATTTCTACGATGTAGTTCACAAATTAGCAGTGCTGTTGCAGCGGATATAATCATGTCTTCATTACAAAGAAATTGACCTAAAGAACCTGTTTTAGAAATGTAAATATTCTTACATACCACATAATAATAATTAATTATATTTTGTGATTGATTAATTAGAAGGCCGTTATTTTCAAGGTGTTCTAGAGCGTAAATGTTTAAGCCTTCTATTTCTTCTAAAGGTAAGTTTGGAAGTTCGGTAACTATTGTGGATTTCCTCCAACCATTAATCATGTGCATAATAACAAATAGCCAAGTTTGAGCGTATTGCTTATGTTGTTTTGCCATTAAAATGTGTAGTTCAATGTTATTTACATATGTATAAAAATCAAGAAATGTTTGTTTATTGTATATTTCTTTATCCCTTTTAAGTTTTTCATTATATTCAATCTTGTAGGTATTTTTAAATATACATGGTACTTTACTACAACAATAGTTCAAGAATTGTATAAAGTTTTGTTTATGAGTAAGTGGGAGGTTCTGGGTGTTTAAAACTTCTTCAATTTCTTCATCGTTCAACAAGGTGATGTTTGTTGGTAGATTGAGAATAATACTATTTAGAGTGTTAAATAAAGAGCGTACTTTATCTGTAAAAGCGTCTTCTTGACCTCTAGTTTGAGAAATTTTTAATAATACAAACTCGTTATATAAATTTACAGTGTTTTTGAGGTCTTCTCTGAAATGTAATGTTGCAATTTTTGTGTTATATAATTCAATAGATATAATAGAAGAGTTTTTTTCTTTATTTGCTTTAAGAGAATTTATAGTATCTATAGGTATTAAAGTATGGATATTACTTGAGATAGCATCAGAAAAGGAAGTAGAATGCAATTTCTCGTTTTGAATTAATTTGAGAATGTCTTTTGTAGGCATTTCGAGCTCTTTAGAAGCTTGTATTAGAGTTAAATGCTCTTTATTTACTTTTTGAAAGCTTATAAGAGTTTGCAGGTCCTTTTCTAGTATCAATGTTTCTCCTTGCAAGTTCTTTTTAGTAAACCTTAAATCCCCATTCTTAATCATCTGTAGTACTTCTTTTTCTGTGCAAAAGAGTTTTTGGGCACACTCGTTAATAGACAAGTAACCTTTTAAAGTTTCTTGTCTATTAATATAATCGGTTATTTCCGTTTCGGGTATTAAATAACGTTTTTGAAATTCATTAAAGTATGCATTAGGAAATTCTCCATTATGAATAAGAGGCAAAATGCTACTATCGTCTCTATCAAGTTGTTTACAAGCATCTAGAACAGTTATAAATCCTTTAGGTATTTTAATCATGGATTCGTAATCAATAATATCTGTTAAAGGTATATAAGCGCTTCTTTTTATAATAATTCTATTTTGGAAAAATGGACCATTTCGAATGTGCTTTTTTACAATCGCAGGATGTTTTGAAATTCTTTTTGCTGTTTCTTCAACACTTATATAATTTTCTGGAACTGTATTTTTAGCTTTAAGGTTTTCAATATCTCCTTTTGGAATCAACCATATGTGATTAGAATTCTGAAAAGCATTTGGGAATATCCCAGATTTAATATAGCCTTGAATAGTCGGTGGTTGAAGACATAATT
>NZ_JAKUEU010000031.1:0-56913 GCF_022663075.1 Bacillus cereus group sp. BfR-BA-01441 | reverse complement strand
TTCTACTTTCTTCTGTTCCTCTGCTTTCTTTTGTTCTTCTACTTTCTTCTGTTCCTCTGCTTTCTTTTGTTCTTCTACTTTCTTTTGTCCTTCCGCTTCAATTGCAACGTTTAATTGTTGCTGAAGAGCCTGAATTTGCTCATCAATAGCTTTCAAGCTAATTTCTTTCTCAATATAGTCACGCTTCTCTTTGATACTGCGAAAGCCTTCATTTACATATACGGACACTTGCTGCATCGACTCATCTTTATTTACCTTTAATTCTTCTTGTATTTGATTGTAAGGAGCTTCTATTTCAGTATATACATTTTGCAGAGCTTCCTTCTCAGCAACAATTTTCTCACGCCCTTGTTGCCATACAGAAATCGCCTGTTTTATTTCTTCAATAGAAGTTGCTTCCGATTTCCCCTTCATCGTTCCATACTCACGCTCAATAAACTGTTTATGTTTTTCAGATTGCTCTTTTAACGTATTAACTGTTTTCGGAAATATAATTGCTGTAGAAAGCGTCGCTTCTACTTTCGTTTCATGAATGAACGCCGCTTCTGTATGCGTCATAATTTGAGATCCTAAATAAAACGTAATAGAACACATACACGGCAATATAAGCATCTTTTTAAAATTACGCGGTCTTTTCAGCATCTTAATCTCTCCCATCGAACATTACGTTCTTTATACAGAACATTATCTATATTATAGTAAAGAACTATTAAAATTGATAGACAAATACTAGAAAAATAGAAAAAGGGCTATCCATGTGATAGCCCTTTTTATTATTATCTTTCTTCACCTGCTGTTTGTTGTGCATCAAACGTCCAATTTAATTGTAACTTATCGCCTTGGAATTGATTTTGATCTTTTCCATTATCAACGAACTCAAATTTCACTTTGAATTTATCAGATTTACCTGCTGAAATACCTTTTTCATCCCAGAACCAAGCCGATAAATCATTATCTACAGCTGTAAGTGTGTCACCTTTTAATTTATCTAAAGTAGTTTGTTTCACAATTGTCTCATGCTTATCTACATTTTTTAAGAATGTTACTTTAATATGTTTACCAAAATCATCTTTATTATCTTTCTTTACATCTTCTACATTATAATCTGTTTTCAGTAGAACCTTTTTAATATCTAAAGAACCTTTATTTTCTAGTTTAAATTCTTTTTCAATTGTATCCCCAGGTTTTAAATTCGATACGTTAACAACTGTTGATGGATTTAATGCTAAATCCAGTGTTCCAGCCGCAAATGTATTGTTTGACACTTCTTTATCACTGAAAAATGCAAATGTTCCTCCACCAACTAAAGCTGCTCCTAATACTGCTGATGTAATACCCATTCCTAATTTTTTCTTTAAAGTCATGTCCATATCCCCTTAATATATATTTGTTAACTTCCTAAACGGAAAGTATAACCAAACGAACTAGACGGATTGTTCTACTTTTTTATCTTTCTTTTCTCCGTCAATGCTACGAATAGCACCAAAAATAGAAATAGCGGAATAACCAAGCAAAAAGACTCCTGGAATAATAAGAAGTAATGCTGCTCCTGCTTTCGAATTCGCATAATTCAGTAAATAACCAACATATGGAACTGTAATATCTGCATACTTTCCAACTACATTTTCTGCAAGTACTGGCTCTAAATCTGGTCCGTTGTTGTTATCCCCTTTTGTTTCATACATTACTTTTCCATTTGTATCTTTCACACCGATAATACGGTGAGTGATAATTTTTTGATCTTTCTCTTTAAAGGTAATAACATCACCTTTTTGATATTTAGAACCATCTTTGTTTGGTTCTATTGCAATGATTGATCCTGTTAAAAACGTCGGCTCCATTGATCCTGAAAGAACGCTCTTAAATTGATATCCCATCACTGTCGGATCACCACCGCTTGCTTTTGAAGAAATAACTACAAAAGCTAAAAAAACCATCAATGCAAATAAAACAAATGAGATCGCGTTGCTAATTATCTTCCATATTAATTTCATCGTCTCTCTCCCTCTCCGTTGTTTTATATTATTTGAAGTATGCAATACCCATTGTGTTCTTTAACAAGAACACAAGTAAAT
This sequence comes from Bacillus cereus group sp. BfR-BA-01441, assembly GCF_022663075.1. Lineage (NCBI taxonomy): Bacteria > Bacillati > Bacillota > Bacilli > Caryophanales > Bacillaceae > Bacillus > Bacillus cereus group sp. BfR-BA-01441. The sequence goes on along the minus strand of NZ_JAKUEU010000031.1, from coordinate 54,838 downwards.
GATATAACGAACTTCAAGTTATTGCAATAAGAAAATTTACAATTATTAGTTATTTAAGATATATAAAAAAGACTGTGCAAAAATTTTACACAGTCTTTTTATTAGTAATTTATTTACCTTCTGATTTCATTCCTTTTGTATTTCGGCGCAACACTACATATAAAATTGCTCCAAATAATACAATCGCACCTATCCCAACACTTATTACTTTCATATTTGAGTCTTTTACTTCAGGCATAGTTGTATCTTTTTTAGGCATCGCAAAAGTGACATCTTCTGTTGAAAGAACATTTACCGTCGCAATTGTTTGATTATTTTTCGTAATATCAACTGCACCAACTACCTCACCACGATGTATTCCTTTATGATATAAAGATTCTTTATCTAATGAAGCCGCCCGGAAAATAGTTTTCACATTTTTCCCTTCATCTTTCTTAAGCATAAGCTCTGCACTTTGTTCCAACTCAGAATTAACATCTTTATTTAAATATGTTGTTTTTTGATGCCAATTATGTTTATCAAGCACCATTTGCTTCGTAAATTGACCGAAAGAATATTCCGCCATCTGCTTCAAATCTTCATAAATTTCAGGTCTTTGAGAAGCCATTACTACGCTTATAATACGATTTCCATCTTTCTCATTTAATAAAACAAGTGTATTACGCGCTTCATTCGTAAACCCTGTTTTACCGCCAATGCTATATGGATTTTCAAAAAAATTAGATTTATTAAAAATAGAAACCGTCTGCCTAGACGTCGTAACTGTCGTTCTTTTCGTATTCATCGCTTGTAAAATTTCAGGATACTTTTGCACCCCCTTCGTAATCATAGCCATATCATACGGCGTCGTATAATGGTTCGGATCATGTAATCCATTCGGTGTTACAAAGTGGCTATCTTTCGCCCCTAATTGCTTCGCTTTCTCATTCATCATATTAGCGAAATTCTCAACACTCCCGCCAATCCGCTCCGCAATCGCATACGACACATCATTCGCACTCAGCACCATTAAAATCATAAGCGCAGTATTTCTATTAATTGTCTCTCCAGGTTGAAACTCAATTTGATAATTACTCTTCTCTTGATCTAATGCTAATTGTGAAAATGTAAATTGATCCTCTGGCTTTGTATGCTCCATGAGTAAAATCGCTGTTAACACCTTCGTCGTACTAGCAGGATATGCACGGTGATATGCGTTTTTGTCATACAAAACATCTCCTGTTTTTGCATCAATTGTCGTTGCAAACTGACTAAAAACATTCGGTCCTTCTGCAGGTGGTGGTGCAACTTGTTCTGGATTTACTCCAATATTCGTCTCAGCACGCAATGTCATAGGTGTCAACAAAAACAAACAAATAACTGTAATAAAAACCAAAATTTTCTTAAAATTTACCATATGACTCTCCCTTTTCCATTTACTCCTCTAACAAAATAATAAATCTACCAATCATATGTAATTTGTATTAAACTGGAAGAATTTTCACTATTTTTTACTATATCATATTTTTACGATAAAGAACATAAATATACAATAAAAATAAGAAGGAATTACTCTTTCTTATCCTTCTCATCAATCAACGAATCTATTAACTTTTGACTAGCTTCCTCGGGCGTAATCTCGTCCGTTATCCCCATAAACGACCAACCTTTAGAATCGACCCACTCAACAAACTCTTGTAAAAATTCATCATGTGTAACATCTACATCAAGAATCGAACCATTAATCGAAATCGTTCTATTTTTAGACACGCGCATCTTGAACGTTTTTCTTACCATTACAACTTTTCTCCCTCTACTTCTGAATATTTATAAAGTGAAACTTTAATCAACCCTCACGAATCGGACTTTTACGGCCATCCCGACCCAACCTAACTTCTTTGCTTTTGCTGAATTTCGAGGTAAGGGATCTTACTGCCCGCAAATAGCGAGATAAAATAATCATGTATCTCTGTTATACATGATTTTCAGTAAATTGTAAAAAGGATATATTGGCCAATTTAAATAGCAAAAATGAAAATCTCTTACCTACGTAAACGTAATACGGCATACAATTGCTCATAAATTATTAAATAAATCCATAAAAATATACACTTTAAAACATAATTGAGTAAGCCATTATAGTCTTTTGGAAGATATTATCTAAAATAGTATACTAAACGGATAAAGGATATTTGAATAAAGAAACTGAGGCTTTCTATTTAGCTGGACTCTTAAGTTGTAGACTTAGAGACTGATGCCGGAATTCATATTTAATTTCTATTACTGTACATCATATCGTAAGAAAGAAGGTAGTACTGTGAAAACAACAGAAAATTTTACTGACAGGGCCAATATATATGCAAAATATCGCCCTAGTTATCCTAATGAATATATTGATTACTTGCTTTCAGCTAACCAACTGAAAGGGAATCGGATTGTGGCTGATATTGGTTCAGGTACGGGGATATTTAGCCACCAGCTGCTTGAAAGTGGTTTACATGTTATTGGAGTTGAGCCAAATGATGATATGAGAAAGATGGCTGAGCAATCGTTAAAACTATATTCTCGTTTTCAATCCATAAAAGCAAATGTTGCACTTGTTTGGAATAGTAGAGATTTAACTAGTCCACTTATTAAAGAGAATGCAGAAATTTGCCAGAAAACCTGTCCAAACTTTAAAGGCTTTAGCGGTGGAATAGATGAAACTCCAGAAGTATTTAACAACTTTTTTAAAGATGGAAAGTATGATTTTAAAGAATATCAAAATGATTTACTTTTTGATTATGAAGAGTTTTTGGGAAGGAATTTATCAGCATCTTATGCTCCGAAAGAAAATGACGAACAGTATAAAAATTTTATTTTTCTCCTATCAGAGCTATTCGAAAAATACAGTAAAGATGGAAAAATTATTCTCCCGAATTTAACACGAAGCTATCTAGGCAATGTATAAACAGCCTGATACAAAGAGACTTTGAACGGAATTAAAACAAGCTTAACCCCTCCCTGAATGTAGAACGAGGTTAGGCTTGTTTTGCATTTTACCACATCAAATTCAAATGACTTTCGTACAATAAAGTAGAATATATTAGAAAACACCTTAAACTAAGGAGGAACTCAATGGCGCGTTGTACGTATTGTAAAACGAAGTGGAAAGTAAAAGACGTATGGTCGATACTCTTGGCATTTGAAAAAGATTGTCCGTATTGTTTTGGGAGGCAATATCTATCAAAGAAAACAGTGAACGCTATGCCAGAACTTATAAGCTTACCTTTACACTTCTTGTTCCCTTTTCTTGTTGATTTGAGTGATGAAGGTCCTTTGGATTGGTATCGGAAATAATATAACCTCTACATCCAAAGACTACTTTCTACTAAATTCGCTTCTCATCATTATCCCTTCATACATTACTCTCATAATCGCTTATACTTTCTCTTTTAAAGATCCCATAGCTCAACAGGAAGAGCGTCCCCTGAACAAGATTTATCAATTATGACTTTAATTAACGATGATATATTGTATACTGTTAAACATAAAAAGTTAGCATTAAGTTCCAATTAAATATTAATTGAAACCCAACACTACTTGTATTCTGAATTACAGAATACAAGTAGTGTTTTTTATTATGCATTTTTGCATACAGTATGATTTTTTCTTGTAAATAGATAATAATGGTATATAATAAAATCAACTTTTTACCAATAAAAGGTAATAAAAAGTAGTGGAATAAGCAAATAACCAAAACGTATTAACAGATTTGTTCTATGTAAATCATGATACATATATGGAATCAAAACTATGAAATTTTATGTAGGGATTAGATTACTACAAGATGAAAGATTCATAGCGAATGCACTCGAGGAAAAAAGTGTTCGATTAGATTAATCTTATTAAACTATTTAATGTGACGCCTATCGAACGAATTGAGAATATACTTAGGGGGAATTTCAAGTGAAGGCATTTAGTAAAGTATTATTAACTGGCGCATTAGCTTTAGGCGGTTTAACGGTTATGAACATTGAAACACCAAAAGCACATGCTGACGGAGTAAGCGAGTTCTGTCGTTATATTTGTGGTCCTAGCGAAACGTTGAACGGTGTTACAGTTCAAGTACACGCTACAGAGTACACCTACGGCCAAAATATGATTGCAAAAATCACAAATGATAGAGCTGAAGATGTGCGCTATCGTGTAACTATTGAAAAGAAATGGGCAAGTGGCTGGGGTTACTATGAAACTGACTTCAATTTCGGCTCCGAATTACCAGCTGGAACAAACGAAGAATTTTACAATACAACTGGTTGGGGTGGACAACTTTCAGAAAACGGGGAATATCGTTACAAAGTTGAAATTAAAAATGTTGACGGTTCTGTAGATACAATTTATACAGCTTCAATGACACTTACAGGAAGATAATTCATGAACAAGCTCCATTATTTATGATTGTATTTTTGATAATATCATTAATAATTGCGGTAATATTATTATTAAAATAAGCTCTTCGGAGCTTATTTTTTTATATAAAAATTGGAATAATAATATTCAGAAAATTACATCTTTACACTACTAAAGTTTGTTGCTATTATAGGAATACATCAAATGTTACAATATTCAACAGATTATACAAATCCTCCGATTACACGAATGAAATGAAAACACATTGCTGATGGTAACATTTATAGTTGGGATCCCGTAGCTCAGCAGGGAGAGCGCCACCTTGACAGGGTGGAGGTCGTGAGTTCGAGCCTCTCCGGGGTCATATAAAAAAGAGACACCATATCAACCTTCTACGTGATATAGTGTCTCTTTTTTATCTAATTCAATTACTTCCCACCAAACATCTTCTCCAAAGATTTCGCATTTGCAAACAATACTTCTTTCAAGTTATCGTCAGCAACGATTTTATAGTCGCCATCTTTGTCTTTCTTTAAGTTCAATGTAACTTCGCGAGTTGCCATTGCTGCATCTTTATCCGTTAAGTTTTTGATGATAGTTGAGGTCATTGTTTTTTCGATTGCTTTTTCAGATTGTTCTTTGTCTTCACTAAATGCGCTAGCGAAGGCCATTGGCATAACTTCTCCCACTGCTTTTGTTACAGCAACGGATAGATCAGCAGATGTAATTTTCACTTTCACTTCTGCTTTGTCATCCTTTTTCGATACTTCTTCTAGCTTTTCAAATTTAAAGTTCTTTGTAATTGCACTTAGCATTGCTTTTGCCTCAGCATCATCTGTTTTTTCATTTAGCTTATTAAATTCCTTGTCACTCTCAACAAATGTACGAGCCTTTTCTACATCACCTTTTTGTATCGCTGTTAAAAATTCTTCTGTAGTATCTTTCGGATTTGCACACCCTGCTAAAACACCTGCTGTTAATCCTACTACCATCATTAATAGCAATAATCTCTTTATCTTTTGCACGCTCATTCTCCTCTTATCTTTTCTAGTAAGTCAGCATCATACAATATTATGAAACTGACATTACAAACATTTTTTAGTATAGCATTTATATGATTCGTTTTCTATTAATTCCCAAAAGATAAAGGGCCTTGCAGCATTCCTACAAGGTCCCTCTTCTATCAATCTGTATCCGTAGCACAAATGAACCACATTTTCTGTTCCCTACTATCTAACACCATCCAAGTAACATCCCACGCAACATCGTAAAACCAATCTGTCCAAGGGCGATAGCTTTCGAACACTTTAATATCTTCGTATCGATTTTGGAACATATATTGACATACATTGACTGCTAATTGTTTTGCGATAACTGGTCGTTCCTTAAACCCTTCATATGCTCCGCCCCACAAAATTTGCGCAGCAATGCTACCATCAAGCATAACTGCCAGCTGCTCTTTAAAACGAAACTTATATTTGTCTGATGTATGTATTTTTAACTCTTCTAAGTTATTGATTATATCTAAAGAGTTGAAGATTCTTCTAAAGAAGTGCTCATGTCCATCTTTCGAATGTGGTATTTCTTTAAAAAATTTTCGTTATGCACTTTAAAACAGCTTATTATTGCTCCACCAATTAAGTTTTGTTCCTTAAACGTGTTTATAAGTTGCTCAACAGATGAGTTATTCGTGTCTATTTTTTCAAACGTTCCCTCTTTCCATCTCATAACGCCCACTACTCTCTATTAAAAATTTGTTTCTTCATTATAAATAGCAAAATAAAAACCAGCAACTTTAAGGTTGCTGGCTTAGCTCTTATTCATATTCGAAAAAACAATAACAACTGCTCCAAACAAATAATGCCCTACTACCATCCACATACTCCAATCAAAAATCATAAGCAATAACCAAAGTGATATATTCATAGCAGCAAATAATAAATATAAAATCTCTCTTTTGTATCGCTCCTCTATTCATCAAAATGTAAACAGCACCGATAGGAGGAAAAAGACAAATATTTTTCTTAACACCCACGGATACGAAATTACTGTCTGCATATGAATCCCCTTTTCATCACAATACTTGCTTCAACATCGGCCTCACTACCCTATATTCATCACTATAAGCTTCCTTTATGATTAAAGGCGGGTAATCACTTTTTTCTTCCTCAATCATTGTAAATACTTCTGTTTTCTCTTGTAATGTATTAGATTCTCTATTTTTAGTAGGTTTTCTACTTGTTTTAATTTTCTTTGTTACTTCGCCAAGTTTTTGCCCAACTTCTTTTACTTTGGCTGGTTCATTCGTAACATAGTATTCTTGTTTGTCCCATACTAATATAGGCGGCACTTGTTCTCGTTTGTTACATATTATATAAGTAGTACTAGCTACAAGTAGTAGACAAGTTAATAAATAGAAGATAGTTTTTTTATTCATATACTACACTCCTTATCTATCATTTCATTGGATTATATAATATAAGTCATTTGTAGTAAATGGATTTAGTGGTAATTTTTAGGTTGAATAATAAAGAAAAACCTTACCGAAGTAAGGTTCCGTTTTTACATTCTATAGTGACTGACTTATTAAAACGATCATTACAATAATCGCTATAAACATAACAACTAAACAGCCGATCATTTTATAAAATCCTCGTTTCGTTAACATCCCGCCTTGAACGTCTTTACGAATAAATAAGAATACTGCTAAAAATAATACAAGCCCAATGCCAAAAGCATACATCATTTGCATATGTTAATCTTCCTTTCTCTCTTCCATCTTAATATCTTTTTGCCAAAACAACAAATGAGATAAAGACGGTACTCATTGTAAGTGCCATAAGTATATTCAATAATATAGAAGAAACTTTTTTCAATTTCAGCACGTCTATTTTGAAGCGAAACACGGAACACTGTAAATAACTGTTACTATATCTCCTCACTTCTTTTTTTAAAATTTAATATCTCCATATTTGTTTTATCCTTTTAAAATATTTCATTTATTTCTTTATTTCACGAAATACGTTATTTGTTTTACGGTGTTTTTCGTCATATTTATAGAAACTAACTGTTTATGGAGCATTTTTTATGTTTAGCAACTTTTTTTGTAGAAATCCTTCACTTTCCTTTCAATATTTAACACTATCTAAATAAAGTTTACGATAAATTCATAATTTTTTATTTTTTATACTATATTCCGTTATATTGTTGTATAATATCTATGAAAGCGCTTATTATTTCAATATACATAATTCAAACTGATTTTATCGAAACATTCTAACTATTATACCTATATTTAAATGCAACAATTATAGCTATTAGTATAGGCATACCAAATATATCCACCCCATTTTTCTGTAAAATTACTTTATAACATGAAAGATTAACTTGGGTGATAAGTTATTGTGAATGTTTTTTTACAAAACAGATAAGTAATAGTGTTTGGTATTATGTAAATTATTGTAATAACATAAGAGTAAAGAAAACATTTACATTGATTATTGATTCATTACTTATTGAAAAAGAGCAAAATGCACCTTTGTATGGAAAAGGATTATATGCATTGGGAGGTTTAAACAAATGACGAGGAAGAATACAACGACAAACCCTTGGGCCAAGTTCCACGGTCCGAACCTTGGTTATGTTATTGAACAGTATGATCTTTACGTAACTGGAGCAGGTTCTGTTGATCCGGAATTACAAGAGCTTTTTGAAATTTTTGGAGCTCCTTCGTTTCAAGATGATGTCGTAACAGGGGACAACACAGCAACACATTTTTCTCCTCAAAACACAGGTAACATTGAAAAAATTCTTAAAGTCGTTCAACTAGTTGAGCAGATTCGTTCTTTCGGGCACACGTTGGCTCACATCAACCCGATGGAAGATGCTGCAAATGGACAATCTCTTCTTGAGAAAGCAATGAGCGAACTGAGCGATGCTGACTTGAAAGCGATTCCAGCGAAAACAGTATGGCCAGATGCACCAGAAGGTATTCACACTGCACTTGATGTAATTCATAGATTAAAAGACGTTTATACAAAATCTTTAGCTTATGAATTTTCTCATATACAAGATAGTGAAGAACGCGCGTGGTTGCATCAAATGGTGGAATCAAATTCATTGCGTCAACCACTATCAAATAAAAAACGAACTGCTCTTTTAAAACGTTTAACAGCTGTTGAAGGTTTCGAGCAATTCTTGCATAAAACATTCGTTGGGCAAAAACGTTTCTCTATCGAGGGCGTTGATATGCTTGTACCTGTTTTAGATGAAATTGTTCTAGAAGGTGCTAAAAACGGCGTTGAGGATGTCATGATTGGTATGGCTCACCGCGGTCGCCTAAGCGTACTTGCTCACGTATTAGAAAAACCATATAGCCACATGTTTGCTGAGTTCAAACATGCAAAAATAGAAGGCGCAGTGGCTAATTCTGGCTGGACTGGCGATGTGAAATACCACCTAGGTAGAGAACAAGTCGTTAGTAACGAAGAAGTTAGCACTCGCGTGACATTAGCAAATAACCCGAGTCATCTTGAGTTCGTGAATCCTGTAGTAGAAGGTTTCGCACGTGCTGCTCAAGAGAATCGTAAAAAATCTGGTCTTCCAGATCAAGATACTTCAAAATCATTCGTAATTTTAGTTCATGGTGATGCTGCATTCCCTGGTCAAGGTATTGTATCTGAGACACTCAACTTAAGCAGATTGAACGCGTATCAAACAGGCGGAACGATTCATGTTATCGCAAACAATGCAGTTGGTTTTACGACTGATAGCTATGATTCTCGTTCCACGAAATATTCTAGTGACCTTGCAAAAGGTTTCGATATTCCGATTGTTCACGTGAACGCTGATGATCCGGAAGCTTGTCTTGCAGCTGCTAACCTTGCGATTCAATATCGCATGTTGTTCAAAAAAGATTTCTTAATCGATTTAATTGGTTACCGCCGCTACGGTCATAACGAAATGGATGATCCAGCAGTTACGCAACCACAAGTGTACAAAAAAATTAAAAACCATCCAACTGTAAGGGCAATTTATGCAGATCAATTACAAGCTGCTGGTGTTCTAAATGCAGATGAGGTTGAAACAATTACACAGTTTACACAAGAGCAATTAAAATCCGACTATGCACAAGTACCACCAGCTGATACGAGCGACGCAACAATTCACGTTAAAGTACCAGATGTTGTTGCAAAAGGTATTCAACCAATTGATACTGGTGTTGAGATTGACTCACTTCGTGCAATTAATGAAGGTCTACTATCTTGGCCAGAAGGATTTAACGTATATCCGAAAGTGAAGAAAATTCTTGAGCGCCGTAAAGATGCTCTTGAAGAGAACGGTAAAATTGAATGGGCACTTGCTGAATCGTTAGCATTCGCTTCTATTTTACAAGAAGGTACGCCAATTCGTTTAACTGGTCAAGATTCACAGCGTGGTACATTCGCACACCGTCATATCGTATTACACGATACTGATACAAATGAAACATATTCACCGTTACATCGCTTACCAAACATTAATGCATCGTTCTCTGTTCATAACAGTCCGTTATCAGAGGCTGCTGTTGTTGGTTACGAATATGGTTATAACGTATTCGCTCCAGAAACTCTTGTTATGTGGGAAGCGCAATATGGTGACTTCTCAAATACTGCGCAAGCATTATTTGATCAATATGTTTCAGCTGGAAGAGCAAAATGGGGTCAAAAATCTGGCTTAGTTCTTCTATTACCACACGGTTATGAAGGTCAAGGACCAGAGCACTCTAGTGCACGTCCAGAGCGTTTCTTACAGTTAGCTGCTGAGAATAACTGGACAGTTGCAAACTTAACGAGCGCGGCTCAATACTTCCATATCCTGCGTCGTCAAGCATCTATCTTAGGAACAGAAGCTGTTCGACCATTAGTATTGATGACGCCGAAGAGTTTATTACGTCACCCACTTACGCTTTCAACTGCTAGTCAGTTTAGCGAAGGACGTTTCCAACCTGCTTTAGAACAAGAAAACCTTGGCATGAAACCAAATAAAGTAAAACGTCTTGTTTTAAGCACAGGTAAAATGGCGATTGACTTAGCAGCAGAAATCGAGTCGGGTAAACATGAGTACAACTTAGACGAAGTTCATGTCGTTCGTATTGAGCAATTGTACCCATTCCCTGCTGAGAAAGTTCAATCTATTATTAAACGCTTTAAAAACTTAGAAGAAATCATTTGGGTTCAAGAAGAACCTCGTAATATGGGCGCATGGCATTACATGGCTCCAATTCTGTTCGAACTTGCTGGAGATAAAGTGAAAACAGGCTACATTGGACGTCCTGATCGCTCTAGTCCATCTGGCGGCGATCCATTCGCTCACAAAGCTGAGCAAGAGCTAATTGTTGCACATGCTTTAGATGTGAAGTATAACTTCCGTCAAGATAAACAAGAAATTGAAGTTTACAGCAACTAAAAAGTAACAATGAAGGTTTCTAGCTTGTTCCTTGGGCAGAATATCTGCCCAAGGCCAGGCTAACAAATGGAGATTACCGAAGACAAAAGAAGAAAAAACACACCGTTAGGCAAATAAGGGGAGGACATTTAAAATGATCGAAATTAAAGTACCTGAGCTTGCAGAATCTATTACTGAAGGAACTATTTCACAATGGCTTATCAACGTAGGCGACAAAGTTGAGAAAGGTGGCAGCGTTGTTGAGCTTGAAACTGATAAAGTCAATGTAGAAATCATTGCAGAAGATTCAGGTATTGTATCGAAGTTACTAGGCGAACCTGGGGATACAGTTGAAGTTGGCGCAACTATCGCAATTTTAGATGCTAATGGAGCACCAGTTGCAGTAAGTACACCTGCACCGGCTGCTGAGCAACCAAAACAAGAAACAGCTGAAGCACCGAAAGCTGCGGCACCAAGTGCTGAGCAAACTGCAACACTACAAGGGTTACCAAATACAAACCGTCCTATCGCATCACCAGCTGCTAGAAAGATGGCTCGTGAATTAGGAATCGACTTAAACGACGTACGTAGTACAGATCCACTTGGACGCGTGAGACCACATGATGTACAAGCTCATGCTGCAGCACCAAAAGAAGCACCAGCTGCTCCAAAGAGTCCCGCTCCTGCTCCAGTTGCAAAAACGGAATTCGAAAAACCAGTTGAGCGCGTGAAAATGTCCCGCCGCCGTCAAACAATTGCAAAACGTCTTGTAGAAGTTCAACAAACATCTGCAATGTTAACAACATTTAACGAAGTTGATATGAGTGCGATCATGGAATTACGTAAAGAACGCAAAGATGCTTTCGAGAAAAAACATGATGTACGTCTTGGCTTCATGTCATTCTTCACAAAAGCAGTTGTTGCAGCATTAAAACAATTCCCATTATTAAATGCTGAAATTCAAGGTGACGAGCTTATCATTAAAAAATTCTATGATATCGGTATTGCAGTAGCAGCTCCAGATGGATTAGTTGTTCCAGTTGTACGCGATGCTAACCAATTAAACTTCGCTGAAATCGAAAGCGAAATTCGTGAATTAGGTAAAAAAGCACGCGATAACAAACTTTCATTAAAAGAACTACAAGGTGGTACATTTACAATTACAAACGGTGGTGTATTCGGTTCTCTAATGTCAACACCGATCCTAAATAGCCCTCAAGTTGGTATTTTAGGAATGCATAAAATCCAAGTACGCCCAGTTGCAATTGATAACGAGCGTATGGAAAACCGCCCAATGATGTACATTGCTTTATCTTACGATCACCGTATTGTTGATGGTAAAGAAGCAGTTAGCTTCCTTGTTGCTGTTAAAGATATGCTTGAAGATCCAAAGTCATTATTATTAGAAGGTTGATAGATTAAAAATCTATTAAAGGCTGTAGAATGAATCATTCTACAGCCTTTTTTTATTGTGTTCATACGGGACAAATTTCATGACATAAAGTAATAATGTATGCCTAAACGTAAGGAGGATTAAAATGAATAACCTTCCAATTCATGCAAAACTTAAAGTAAATAAGGATACTTTCTTCCTCCCCGATTCAAACGGGGGTGTCTATTTTCGAAATAACGCCAGTTCATTTCGCATGGACGGTGATGGAATTTATGACTGGATTGAAAAATTAATGCCAATGTTTAACGGAAATTATTCTTTAGCAGAAATAACCGATGGCCTCCCTCTCCCCTATCAAAATCGGGTATTTGAAATTGGAGAGATTTTATATGAAAATGGTTTCGTTCGCGATGCAAATCAAGATGCACCTCATGAATTAAACAGTACATTACTCGACAGATATGCTTCGCAAATTGAATTTTTAGAAGCCGATTCTCATTCAGGTGCTTTAAAATTTGAAACGTACCGCGGAGCAAATGTCCTTGTACTTGGTTCTGGGGATATGCTCACTTCCTTAGTTTCTTCTTTATTAGAATCTGGTTTACCTACATTTCATTACCTCGTTACAGATCGAGATAAAACAAACTATGACAGAATACATGAGCTAATAGAACGTGCATATGAAGTTGATAACAGTGTACTCCTTCAAGAAATCGATACTACAATTGACCGTCCCTTACATGAAGTATTCGAACCTTTTGATTGGATTTTATATGTTTCTCAAAATGGAGACATTGACGGTTTAAAAACAGTTCACACTATTTGTAGAGAAACGAAAAAGAATTTTATACCAGCTATTTGTTTATCAACACTCGGTATAGCTGGACCTGTCGTAATGGAAAACCGTGATGAATGCTGGGAATCCGCATGGCATCGGCTACATGAAACGACTTTGCAAAATGAAAATTCATCGGATTCCTTCTCACAAATTACATCTGCCATGTTAGCAAATGTAATCGTTTTTGAATTATTTAAACATGTCGCGGATGATTCTTATCGTGAAAAAGAATCACAATTCTTTTTATTAAACTATGAAACACTTGAAGGAACGTGGCATCCTTTTATAAAACACCCTCTTGCAACTGATGAAAGTTTTACAATTGATACGATAGAAAATCTTTCTGAAAAACTTGAGCATCGGTATGGCCAACATACTTCAACTGATATATTCCGCTTTTTCGACTCATTAACTTCTAAAGAAGCCGGTATATTCCATGTATGGGATGAACAAGATTCATATCAATTACCGTTATCACAGTGCTATATTCAAGTAGCCACTCCACTATCAGATGGCCCAGCTCCCCTTCTGCCTCTTATGACTTGCAGTGGATTGACTCATAATGAAGCACGCCGAGAAGCCGGTTTAACAGGAATTGAAACATATGTAGCAGAAATCATTCACCGCCTTATTCCTGAACATAACGATATCGGTATCGGTGCTGGAGAAACGATGACAGAAGGATTTTACCGGGCACTACAACAACATTTAAACAATAAACTGTATGAGCGGCAGTCACATATGCTAGAAGAACTTACAACGATTGATTTAACTGATATTCACGATAAACATTGTAGATTTTATTACGATGCTCTTGCTACAATTCATGAAACACCTAAAATTGCAATGAGTGAAGAGATTCTCAGTTTTCCAGTCATTTGGGTTGGTGTAAATGATAGATGGTACGGTGCATCTAATATTAATATGACGTTAGCCTTACGGAACGCACTACAACTATCACTGCTCCACATTCAAAGTGAAGAGACTCCTTACAGAGCTAATATCTTGCCTGAATCATCTATTATTTTATATGACACGGATTCTTTTAGAGTGGAAATACAAGCGGAAGAAGAAATTCCAAGCGCACAATCTTTACAGCTTGCCTTACAGCATTTAGAAGAACATAATTTTTATCCCTTCGTGTTTGATTTAGCAATCGAACCATTTTTGAAAGAAAACTTAGACGGTGTGTATGGGGTATTAATTGCAAAGGAGGACGGTCTATGACTCAAAATATATTGCTTATAGGAGATGGCCTTCTTGCAGACTATGTACATGATCAATTATGCAAACAATATTCCATCATTCATCAGCATACCCTTCCAGAAGTACTTCCTGAAAATATTCATCTCGCTCTCGTATTACATGACGGATCTCCTTCTACTATTCATCATGACGCTGAGCTAATTTTTCGGTCAAATCATATTCCATGGCTACGTGGTTTTACTTCATTTGGCGAAGGTATTATCGGTCCTTACATTCATCCTCTTACGCCCGGATGTTCCCATTGTTCTGATGGACGCCGTTTTATCGCTGGCTTTGACCAAAAAGAAATGTGGGAACTACAGCGGAAATATGCCTTTAAAGCAGATAATGTAACGAGGCGTGATGTACGTGCCACCCAAAATGGAATGTTACAAATGTGCCATCTTATTTGCGCAGAAACAGAAAAAATATTAACTCATAACCATTCTTCTTTAGAAAATGAACTTATTTTACTAAACTTACAAACATTACAATGTACGCGGCATTCTTTTCTTCCAGATCCTCTCTGTCCTGTATGTAGTAATTTACCTAATGATACTGCGGATGCGGCGGAAATTTCTTTACAACCGAGTTTAAAAGTAAGCACCGAAACGTATCGCTGCCGTTCCATTCATGAATTAAACACATTTTTAACGAGAGACTATTTAGATTATCGGGTCGGTATGTTGAACGGCAAAATGCAGCATTCATTATTACCATTCGCTGACGTCATTATAAACATGCCATTAATGTTCGGAAATGAAGGTGTTGCAGGCCGAACTCATTCATTTGCAGTGAGTGAAGCAACTGCTATTTTAGAAGGTTTAGAACGATATTGCGGGATGTCGCCTCGCGGGAAAAAGACAAATGTGCATGGTAGTTTTCATGATTTAGAAGAACACGCACTAAATCCCCTCTCGCTCGGTGTACATACAAATGAACATTACAATCGTGATAATTTTCCATTTAAACCGTTTGATCCTGATTATGAGCAAAACTGGGTATGGGGATATTCTTTATCACAAAACAGACCGCTTTTAGTTCCTGAATCAATTGCTTATTATAGCCTCGGTCATCGAGACGCTTTCGTGTATGAAACATCAAATGGATGTGCAATTGGCGGTAGTTTAGAAGAAGCGATTTTTCACGGCATTTTAGAAATTGTAGAGCGTGATGCCTTCTTACTCACTTGGTATGCCGAATTACCTCTTCCCCGCCTTGATCTTAATTCAGCAAATGATACAGAATTACAATTAATGATCCAGCGGTTACGTACGATTACCGGATATGAATTACACGCTTTTAACGCGACGATGGAACACGGCATCCCGAGCTTATGGGTAATTGCAAAAAATACGCGTGAAAATGGAATGAACGTTGTTTGTGCGGGAGGCGCTCATTTAGATCCTATTCGAGCTTTAAAAAGTGCCATTCAAGAAATAGCAGGCATGTTACTTATAACAGACGATGAGCTCGAGCACAAAAGAGAATACTACGAAAAGTGCTTACAAGATCCTTATTTCGTTAATAAAATGGAAGACCATAGTATGCTGTACGGATTGAAAGAAACGGAAGAACGTCTTCACTTCCTTTTACGAGAAGATGCACCGGTGCAAACGTTCCAAGAAATAAATGTATCACAATCATTTGATATGGATTTAACATCCGATCTCCACCAACTTTTAAATCGTTTGCATCAATCTGACCTTGAAGTAATCGTTGTAGATCAAACCGTTCCCCTTATAGAAAAGAACGGACTACACTGTGTAAAAGTTATTATTCCAGGTATGTTACCGATGACGTTCGGACACCATCTTACTCGGGTTACAGGACTGGACCGGATATATACCGTACCGATGACACTTGGATATACAGACGAACCTTTAACAAATGAAAGATTAAATCCACATCCACATCCGTTTCCATAGTAAAGGAGGGATTTCATGCAGCTAAATACTTTTTTACATCATCTCCATTTCTCTATCGATGAAATTATGCCAAATCATGAGGTGGACTGGAAAGACGCACCGCTTCCTTATAAATTATATCGAAATGTACCTACCATCCCGCTCTCCTTAGAAATCCCGTTATCTTTATCGAACTCTTCTACTACACCTACTCTAAATGAGATTGGTCACTACCTTTGGTATTCATTTGGTGTAACACAATTATGTCAGCTAAATAGCGGGAGAAATGTATTACGTAGATCCATTCCTTCAGGCGGTGCCTTATACCCTAATGAATTGTATATCTATTTAAAGATTGACGATTATCCAGACGGCATTTACCATTATGACGCCGCGCATCACCGGCTTATTTTACTTCGCGAAGGAAATTTCGATTCTTATTTAGCAGACGCACTCGGTAACCGCTGTAATATACATGATTGTTTCGGTGCCGCATTCGTATCCACTATGTTTTGGAAAAACTTCTTTAAATACAATAACTTTTCATATCGCCTTCAAGGATTAGATAGCGGGGTTCTCATTGGACAATTACTTGAATGTGCCAAACAGTTCGGTTATACGAACGGCGTATACTTTCAATTTCTAGACCGTGCACTGAACCATTTACTCGGATTGTCAGAAGGTGAAGAAAGTGTGTATGCCGTTATTCCTTTAAGTACAGAGCCAGAAACTAATTGGTTTCACAATGATTACCATGAAAATAAAACATTTACTTCTCGTGAGTTGTTGCAACAAATTCCGCCGCTCGCACATGAACATTTCGTTCGCTCAAAACATGTAGATGAATATCCGATGATAACAAAAATAAATGAAGCTTCTATGATCGAATCGACAGCACACTTCCAAACACTAGCTCATGAAGAGCACTATCAATATCATGAGCATGCTGTACAACTGCCGAAAGTAGAGCGTTTATCTTATGATTTCTTGCAACTTTGCAGAAAACGGTATTCCCCTGATGCTGACTTTACTTTAACGAAATGGGATGCAGCTGAGCTCGCTACTTTACTACAAGAAGCGACCCTCTCCCTCCCTTATTCCAACGACCTTGATGGTAAGTATATAAATGAAAATGCGCGCGTCTCATTATATGGATGTTTCTATAATGTAAAAGATATAAAAAACGGCGCTTACACTTATAACAGTAAAACGCATTCCATACAACCACTTCGATATGGGGACCTTCGTTATCCTCTTCAATCTAGTATGACGATGGATAACGTAAACCTTTTTCAAGTATCACTTTGCCTACATGTAGTCGGAAAGAAAGATTATTATACAAATGCATTAGGCTATAGAGGGTACCGTATTCATCAAATGGAAGCAGGTATACTTGTTCATAAACTCGTTTTTGCAGCGACCGCGATGGGGATGGGCGGGCATCCTTTACTTAGTTTTGATACAAATTCATGTGATCAATTGTACGGAATAGATGCTGGGAATGAAACATCTCTTATTCAAGTTCCAGTTGGGGCATATCGGGCGCGGAATTGGTTAAAAGGGGCTTTGCATTGTTAGAAGCACGCCGTCTATCGGCGTGCTTTTTTAAAGGATTTAATTTATAAAAGGCGAAATGAGTATATATTCTTACATAAAAGGAGAATTTAACTTGAGCATTTTACAACGGTTAATTCAGCAAGCAAAAAATCCTAGCGGAACAATTGGTTCCTCCATGCTTTGTATTATGAACGCTGCACATACGAGATTAATAAATTGGGCATTGCAGAAAGTACATATAAAGACAGATGCAGTCGTATTAGACATCGGCTGTGGTGGAGGTAAAACCATACACACTCTTTCAAAACGAACTCCACTTGGGGAAATATATGGGATTGATTACTCCGATCAAGCTGTGAAAAATTCTATACAGACGAATGCAAAAGATGTTCAAAAACAAAAAGTAATTGTTCAACAAGCAAGCGTTTCTTCGATTCCACATCATACGAACTTCTTCGATCTCATTACCGCCTTTCAAACTCATTATTTTTGGCCTGATGTTGAACAAGATATAAAAGAAGTATTTCGCGTCTTAAAACCGGACGGCTCCTTTTTATTAGTGGCTGAAACTTTCAAAATTCAATATCATATGAAGAAATTTAACACGACCGAAGAACTAATAAATCTCTTTTATAAAACAGGATTTACAAGTGTACAATGTTACGAAGAAAGAAATTGTCTTTGTGTAATAGGAATTAAATAAAAAGCAGACCTCAAAGGGTCTGCTTTTTTACTAGATTAACTTAAAAATACTCTTAATTTGTCTAGCAAATAACCAATTTTTCGTACCGTAGTTATCATTTAAACTATCTAAGTTGATAGATTGTCCGTTAGCAAACTTTAATTCTAACGTAGTATTTTTGTCATTTGTTTTTAAGTTACTATTTGTAATGGCATCATACTTTAATTTTTCAATCTCAACATATTCGTCTTTTTCTTGTCCAATCACGACATGGTCTTGGAAGAAGAAAAATACTTCTACTTTTTTACCGAAACAAAATACATTTTTCGTATAAATTAATGTCGCGTTATCAAGTCCGACACATACTTCTTTCATTTCTTCCACAACGTGTCCAAAGTCTTCTTCATGTCTTGCATTTGATTCAGCAATCCATTCTTCGATTGTTCTCATGTTAATTGCCATACTGCGCCCCCTGGTTCGTTCATTGCTTCGTTTAAAAAATAAATACTATATGAAAATATAAGCGATACTTAATATGTTTTCAAGGGGAAACGGTATATTCAAAATAAAGTGAAACTTTAATCAGTGGGAGCTTACTGCCCGCAAATAGCGGGATAAAGTTAAATTTCAAATTAATATAAAAGGAACACCAATTTCATTAAATTTTAAACGTTTGAACGAGACATTCTTCATCATCAATTAGTTGCGCTCTCTCATCAAATTCAATGTTTAGTTCTTTATATACTTTCTTCCAAAACGACAATGCTGGTACATTTTTTACAAGTTCGATAACGAAATATTGTCCTCTTTTCTCTTCTAGTAAATTCTCAACAGCTTGTTTACCGATTCCTTTTCCTTTATATTGATTCAATATGAAAATATCATTAATACCAAAATCATTTTCCTTCTTCAAAAACGGACGTTCCAGTAGTAATAAGAATCCTACAATACTCTGATCAACTTTTATAAAATACGGCGTGATTCCGTCATTTTTCCAAAACATATGCAAATCTTCGTATTCAAAAAATCCGTTCGCTCCGATAGTTATATTCATAGTGAACTTAGAAAGGTCATGAAGATATAAAGCATACAAATTACGTAATATTTCTTTTTCTGATTCTTGAACTTTTTGAAGTGCTACAATCATAAAAAAACTCCCCTTCCACATATGTAACTATTTCCCGATTCTCTTCATTCGACAAAAATGATAATTCCCCTTTAACAAAAAAATAGCACTTTAAAAAGTGCTATTCCGCTCTCCTTGCCGCTTGCTGAATTGGATCCCAAACGCTGTTATATGGTGGGGCATAACTTAAGTCGACATCTTCTAAATCGTGAATGCTCATTTTATTGAAGAGTGCCATTGCGATTACATCAATCCGTTTATCTACACCTTCTTCTCCAATTACTTGTCCGCCTAATAATTGTTTCGTGTCAGAACGGTATAGTAATTTCAAGTAAAGTGGTTTTGCATTTGGATAATAGCCCGCCATATTAGTCGAATCTACTTTGACTGTTTTATACGGGATGTGTAGCCCTTTCGCTTCTTTTTCATTTAATCCTGTTCTTGCAAGCGTCAAATCCATAAATTTAATAATACCTGTACCTAACGTACCTTTAAAGGCTCTTCGTTTATCAAGCATATTCAGTCCAGCAAGTCGCCCTTGTTTATTGGCAGTCGTTCCGAGCGGGATATGATCATGAATTTCCTTTATAACGTGGTAATGTGTTGCGCAATCACCAGCTGCATATACGTCTTGCACATTCGTTTGCATATATGCATTTACTTCAATTGCCCCTTTATGATTCTTACGTATATTTGTCCCTTCAAGAAAATCAGTATTTGGCTTCACTCCTACCGACACTAAAACAAGATCTGCTTTATACGTACCTTTATCCGTTTCAATTGCTTCTACTCGTTCATTCCCTTTAAACGCTTTTACATTTTCATTCGTTAAAATTTCAATATGATGCTTATCTGCTTCTTTATGTATGTACTCTGCCATATCTGCATCATAAATCGTACCGATATGATCATTTCGCTCAATCATTCTTACTTTCTTACCAAGTTCGACGAATGTTTCTGCCATCTCCAGTCCGATTGCGCCACCGCCAATAATCGTTACATCTTCAACTTTATTCGTTTCTAGCGTTTTTAATATGCGCTCAGCATCAGGAATTGTTTTTAAAAGATGAACGCCTTGTAATTCCCGTCCTTCCCATTCTGGCATAACAGGACGCACTCCAGTCGCAATTAATAATCGATCGTACGGAAATTCAAAGACATCTTTCGTCTTCGTATGCTCTGCGTACACCATTTTCTTTTCCGTATCTACTTTCGTTACTTCATGACGCACTTTTGCATCAATTCCATATTTCTCACGAAACGTCTTTACGTTACGCGCGATTAACTTTTCAGTTGAAGTGATAGCACCACTAATGACATACGGTAATCCACACTGAGCGTATGAATAAATTTCACCTTTTTCTAAAGTTACAACATTTGCATTTTCATCGTTTCTAACAATTTGCATAGCTGCACTCATACCAGCTGCATCTCCGCCAATAATGACATAGTTCACTTTACCACTCCTTCTTTTTTACATACTCTTTACGTTTTCCATATTTTATAGAAATAACACCTACTTCTATTGTAAAGAAAGAGAATTTCATCTTCAAATTTTGTGCACAAACCTATGCTTGAATAGGTAACTGTCGTGTCTTATAAACAATATGTTTAATATGCTATAACAGTCACAATTGAAAGTAGGTGAAACATACATGTGCGCCGGCCTTCTCGCTCAAACTCCAGAGGAACCGAAAGAACCAAAACCCGCCTTGTCGCTTGATCAAGAATTCTCTATTAACGCAACCATCTATAGTGCTCGTGCTTGGTTATCTAATGATGAGACTTTCCCACAAACGATTTGGAAAGGCTCTCGCTTCGCTTCAGCATCACACGCTGGCAAGTCCATCTTACCAATCGGCACTGTAAAAATTTTGAACTTATCTGATGATACAATAACAGTTACTGCATCATCAGAATCAGATGATAATCTCAAAATAGTCGTACCCCCTCATTCTGAAGGTGTTTTAACATCTAATGGTTTATCTGATGTGCAAGCAAGTACATCAGGAGGAGCAAGTAAAGTCACATTTCTCTTTCATATCTTTTTCTCAAGGGATCCTGGTTCAGATAAAAAACCATAAAAAAGGTACAGTTATGCACTGTACCTTTTTTCATGTGTTCTATTCTCTTGATTTGATTAGTTCAATATTATAAGTTTCGATATCTGTTAACTTTCCTTTAAAATAAGGATTTTCTCTATACCAAGACTGTTTTGCAAAATACGCTTGCATATCTTTCGTTTGAAAAATATGTCCATGCCTTGCATATATTTCATTTCTAGCAATTTTCAACTGCTCTTTCGATAAATATGTTAAATCTGCGCTCGTTAATTTTCGAATATCACTATCAGGAAAGATGAAACCATTATATACATACCCAGTCGCGGGCGTTGGAGTAACATTATAAACAACTGTTTTTTCTGTATTTTTCTTTTGGAATGGAAGATTATAAGACAAAAGTGCCGTTACCGTCTCTACTTGTGTCGTTTCCCGTCCACTTTCTCCATTTCGTTCTAAATAAATCGTCGCACTTCCATCAGTCGCTACAGGCCCCCATGTAATTTCTTCTCCTGCCAGCGCTGTAACCGGTTTTTGATTTACGTACAATGTTGCACCAGGCGCGTTCGTTTGAACTGTAATATATTGAGCTTGCAACGTTAAATCTATCGTTACGTTATTTTGGCTTTGTTTCATAAGTACAACCTTTTCCTCACGAGATAATTTTACATAGTCATTTTTATAATCTGATTGAAACACTTGATTTCCCGGAAGAAATGGCCCATATTGCTTCTCAAACTTTTTGTCATCTGTCTTATCAATTTCTTTTCCGTTCATTTTTAACGATACGCCTTTTTCATTTGTAAGCAAAGTTGTATAGTACGTCTTCGCTTTCAATTTATATCGATCAAATATAAAGAAATACTTTCCGTCTTTCGTTAATGAAAAATCAGCTCTTTCTATTCCGTCCCGTTGTTTTTCACCTTGTCTCAAATATCCTTTTAATTCATTTACGTAAGATGGATTTTCTTTTATATATGAAAATAGAGGCGTTAAACTCTCTCTCGTTATCATAACCGATGGATCATCTGCCGTAACGATCTCAGCTAATTTCTCTCCGTCCCTCTCTTGTAAAATCGTAATCATCCGGTCTACTTGTGCCACCTGCGTATAATACGATGCTCCGTACAAATACAATCCAATAATCACTATAACAAATAGTGCTAACAGTGTAATGCCAACTTTTGTACCACCGCTCATGTTCTTCTTTACTACAGGACGTCCCCTCTTCGACCCGCAGTTTTGACAAAATTGCACACCATCTTCAAACTGAGCTCCGCACTTTGTACATACATTCATTCAGTCAACCACCTTTTCATTAGAAGCCAGTTATTCCCTTTGTTAAGGCTTGAATTATCGTACTAATGTAAGACCAAAGTACCATGAACGTTGCAATTCCAATTAAAACATTTGCAATAATAAGTGTGTAAACAAGATCTAATCCGCCATTGTCTAGCTTTAATACGGCTACAGTTATACTAATCCCTATATAAGTTGCAGCTACGGATAATAATATAGGTAAGAAAAAGATTAATAAGAAACTAAAAAGAAAAGAAAGGACTAATATGACAATAGTCGGCGTCGCTATCGTTCCCCATATACCAAATACTTCAAGAAACGAAAAAGACGATTTCATCATCTTACCACTTACAAAAATAATAAATCCGACAAATAAAGTTAAAATTAATAAAAAGAAAAAGACCGTTATAGATTCTCCAAAAAACGTGGGAGTAGATATATCTGGTGCAAATGTTCTCGTAACTGCTGATGCTGCACTCATCATTCTATAAAAAATACATGCTCCTAAAAAACAAATAAGAACAAGGCTTACAATTCCATTTCGCACTTCAATAGCGCCGCTTTTCATAATCGCTGTCGGTGCTTGTAATGCATGTTTAAAAAATTGAAAATAGCCGCTCGCGAACCGCTTCGCTTGCTCTACCGTTTCATTTGGCCGAGCTTCCTTTGCTTGTGCCGCACGTGCTTGTTCCGGCCCTTCTTCTTGGCCACTACTTGCCACTACTTCTTCCGTTAACGAATGTCCACAATTCCCGCAAAACTTTGCCTCCGCTGCATTTTCTGTATGACATGACGGACATTTCATTCTCTTATCCCTCCTTAAGCATATACCATATAGGGTGTTACAAGTTCAATATATGACTTTGGACATAAAACATGACTACAAGAAAAAGATTCTGAAATCCTTCTTCCGAAAGAAAATATATGTGCTAGTAATCTTGAAAAAAAATGCTATTATGAAACAGAATAAATAATATTTTTAACAGATTGGATGACTGGCAATGGAATTGATAAACTCAATTTTTCAAATACTTCTTACAAGCGTAATCCAATTATTATCTTTAATTGGCGTTATCATTGTAATTGGATTTCTATTAGGCTATTTAGAATCTCTCACACGCATGTATTGGTCGAGAGCTTTTGGAAGAAAAGGATTCCTATTAACGGCTTGGATCGGTGTTCCGATTCATGAACTTGGACATGCCATTATGTGCGTACTGTTCCGTCATAAAATTGTGGCGACTCAGTTCTTCCCAACAGATACAAGTCAAGGGGCTTTAGGTTACGTACAACATCAATACAATCAAAAAAGTGTGTATCAACGAATTGGGAATTTCTTCATCGGCATTGGGCCTATTATTTCTGGTATTACTGCACTAATCCTTTTAATGCGCTATTTCGTACCAGAATCATATTTTTTATTTAATACAACTCTCGAAAAAACGATTGCTTCTACTTCTATTAATGTAGAAATGATCCAAAACATGCTCTTGTCGACGTTTGTATTATTGAAAAACTTATTTACAATCGGTAATTTATTGAATCCTTCCTTTTGGTTATTTTTATTTATCGCCATTTGCATTTCCGCACATATCGCTTTAAGTAAACCAGACATTAAAGGATCAATAGACGGAGTTATCGTCATGTTTATCGTTTTATTTTTATTCAACATCATAGCGGGACTGTTCCAATACGACAGTAACCAGCTAATTGGACAGGTTATGAAATATAATATGTATCTCATTGCGTTTTCTAGTGTAGCACTGCTTTTCTCTTGTATTTCTACACTTGTTAGTTTTTCGTTTTATAAAATAAGAAGAGGGCGTTCTTTTTGAACGCCCTCTTCTTATTTTATATTCCCCTTATAATCACAATGCTCAACAGGCACACGAGCATGCCCTTCTTCATCGGTACACCATGACTGTGATTGGAATGCCAGAAAGATACCAATCCATTCTTCTTCCTTTTCAAAGTGAATGAGTATTCCTCCGTCTTGCCATATGCCATCATCACCTTGCCATTTTTCTACATTCCCTTGATTCATGTGAATATCATGTATACCGTTTCCTGGTTTGAAATGAAAATAGGAATCTGGTGTATTTTCTTCTGGTCCCCATCTTTCACCAAACGCGTAAATGGTCGCTTTTTCTTCTATTGCTCGTTTTATATAACGTTCTATTTTTTCATTTAAATCATTGTCTACTCCTGCTTTTTCAGCAGGTAAAGGAATCATTTGTTTCGAATCAAATAAATTACCTCGTACGTAGTCTAAAGCTACTTTCGGTTCATTATTTTTTATTTCTGTAAAACCAAATGGTAATGTCGGTAAAATATGAATCGCCTCTGACCGAATATTGTCACTCGCAAAATATAACACTTCTGACGGATAACTTTGCGACTTTACGTTAATTGCAATGCGATAATCTACTTCTGCTTCGCCTTGTAAATGAACTTGATAATGAGGTGTTTTCCCTTTTCCAATCTCTGATTGTATAACTGTACCTTTTAACACACCGTAGTTTTTTAGGGTCATACATTTCATCTCCTATTCATCTAGTAGAAGCTATTCATATTTAAATCATTATCCACTCATAAAAAAAATCCTCCTATATTAGGAGGATTTTTAATTTCTCAACATATACCAAACAATAACCTCTACCACTACAAGCAAAACCGCACCAAAAATCATTAACGTCGTCTTCTTTAATAGTTCATTTTCACGGTAAGGGATATTACATAAGTAAGCACCTAGTGTAATCCGTGATGGACAAGCGATTGTCGCTACTGATGATGCGGTGTTTTGAAGTGTTGTGACATATTGCCACGGGAGTGCTACGTTTTGTGCGGTTTGCATTTGTAGTTTTATAAACATTGCATTTGATCCTGCGTTACTACCTGTTAAAAATCCACCAATAGCGCCAATAAACGGCGCAACGAAAACGAAAAATGTTCCAAATGTATCACCAGCTGTCTTTGCGAGTAATGAATGCATGCCTGATGCACCCATTAGTTCTGAAATGGCGATAAACATTGTCGTCGTAATCGCAAAAGGAATCCATTGTTTGATCGTTTGTGAGAGTGATTGTTTAATAATATTAGACGGGATGCGGAAGAAAATAATAGTAAATAAGCAAGTCATACCGAGCCAAAATCCTGGTGAATATAGTAACTCTAGTTTGTAAGAGTATGATTTCAAATCAAGAACCGCATATGATCTGAACAAATCATGTAATGCTGGAACGAGGCGAGAAAGTAAAATACAAACTGTTAGAAATATATAAGGGCTAATAATTTTTATAATGGATACTTCTCTCTCCGTTGCAGCCGCATGCTCTGTTATAAGATTTTGCCCACTTTTTCCTTTTAATTTAATGATAAGAAAGCCAAAGGTAATCGTAACGATAGAACTTAATATCCCGGCTAGTTCAACACTTACGTATGCATTAGAAAGATAGATTCCGAGAGAAAATAATAGAAAGAATCCTACTCCTTCTTTCCACTTTTCTATAACCGCTTGCCAGCCGCCAACAACGTGTAAAGAAAGAATAACGAAGTAAGCAAACATCGGAATACTTAATAGCGCTGTATTTGTGCCAAGTGTTGTAAGAGGCATATTTATTAGCTGCGAACCGATAATCGTACCAGTTGCCATTGCGCCCCATGAACTAGCTAGTAAGCCGATGAATGAGAGTAGTACAGCTTGAAATGGTTTATATCCTAGTGAAAGAAAAATAGGTGCTGCAACCATGAAGCCGATACCGAATCCACTTACTGATTCAATAAGCGGGCAAATGCCAAAACACATAAGCAGCATTTGTAATAAGCGATCCTGAGTAACTTCTTCTAGAAAACGTGCTACTTGATCGATGTACCCCATTTTGTTCATGAGGTGAAATAAAAAAATACCGAAAAATAAAACGTACCCGACAATAAAACAAATTAACCATCCTTTAATCGTTGCGTGTACAGTTTCACTTATCCCTAATTGAAACGTTGGCGAGAGTAAAACGATTCCAACAGACACAGCATAAGAAATTAACGAGGACCTTAATGACGTTTGTTTAAATAAAAATAAACAAATGAAAATCATCATAATTGGGATAAGTGCCAACAATATGGCCATGTTATCATCTCATTTCGTTTAAAATACAATTTTTAACTATTATATAACAGATGCTATAATTTTCAATTGTTTTTAAAACAGATTCAAAAAAGGAACCAAACGGCTCCTTTTCATTCACTCCCATTTTCTATTATCCTGAAAAACTGTCTGCTTTCCGACTATTTCTTTCAACACAACAAACACAATGTAAGTACATATTGCTTGCAATATAATATTCCAAAATTTCATTAATGTAAATGAATGAATCCGTAGAAATAATTCGTTTAATAATACAATCGAAACGATACTAAATAATTCTATACTAATCGAAAATAGACATATTTCTAAAATAGACTGTTCTTGAATGCGATTTAAGTTGGAAAAGATGAATACATACCCTAAAAATAGAGCCATTAACTCTATTTTCGTCATGCTAATGAGCCAAGCGTATAATGGTACAGTTAAAAATAGATATAGTAATTTACGTCTTAGCATGCCTTCTCCCCCTCTGAATTATATGTATTTTCTGTATATTTTAACACTTATTACGCAAAACAAAAAGAAGAGACTATGCCTCTTCTTTTTGTTTTGTTGCATATATTAATTCACATATTTCTTCTCGCTTTTCATTTTCTAAAAGCTCAATGACCTTACTTCCAACGACAACTCCGTCGCATATTGTAACCATTTCTTCTACATGTTCTTTTGTTGAGATGCCGAATCCAGCGACTACTGGTAAGTTGACGTGTGATTTTACTTTTTCTAAGTAACTATGAATCTCCTCTTTAAAGTTTTGACGTACTCCCGTTACGCCCGCTACTGTAACAGCATAAACGAACCCTTCTGATTCACTCGTAATTTTTTCAATTCTTTCAATAGGACTCGTTACGGTAACCAGTGGGATGAGCGCAATGTTTACCTCTCGAAGTAACGGCGCAATAATATTTTGTTCTTCATACGGTAAGTCTGGAACGATGATGCCGTCTACACCTGCTTCTATACAGTTCTCAATGAATCTCTCTTTTCCGAATGCAAGTACCGGATTTAAATATGTCATAAGAACAAAAGGTATTTGTACTTCTTTCCTTACCTCTGCTAACGCTTGAAAAATGCCTTTTAATGTTACGCCGCTATCTAGCGCTCGTTTCCCTGCTCTTTGAATCGTTGGGCCATCTGCAACTGGATCTGAAAACGGAATACCAATTTCAACGATGCTTGCTCCTGCTTCATCAAGAAAACGAATTCTTTCTTTTAATTTTTCAAGGCCACCATCTCCGCCCATTACGTACGGAATAAATGCTTTCTTGCCATTTTCAAACGCTGCTTTAATTTTTTCTACTCCCATTTTTTACACCTCTTCCATATAACGTTTTATACTCTCTACATCTTTATCACCGCGGCCAGATAAACAAATGACAAGCCCTTCATCTTTCTTCATTTGCGGCGCTAATTTTAATGCGTATGCGACAGCATGCGAGCTTTCTAACGCCGGGATAATGCCTTCTTTTTTCGTTAATAATTGAAATGCTTCTAATGCTTCTTCGTCTGTTATCGAATGATAGGAAACGCGGCCAATATCTTTTAGCAAGCTATGTTCTGGACCAACACCTGGATAATCAAGTCCTGCTGAAATAGAGTGTGCTTCTTGAATTTGTCCTTCTTCGTTTTGCAGAAGATACATCATTGATCCGTGGAGAACGCCAACGCTTCCTTTCGTTAAAGTTGCTGCATGCTTTTCTGTATGAACGCCTTTTCCAGCTGCTTCTACGCCGTAAAGAGCAACTTCTTCATCGTGTACGAACGGATAAAACATCCCCATCGCATTACTACCACCGCCAATACAAGCAACGACTGCTTCTGGTAACTTTCCTTCTAACGCCTCATATTGTTTTTTCGTTTCATTTCCAATTACACTTTGGAAATCACGGACAATTTGCGGGAATGGATGTGGTCCGAGAACAGATCCCATAATGTAGTGCGTATCATGCACATGTGAAACCCAGTAACGAAGCGCCTCGTTTACCGCATCTTTTAATGTACCGCTACCTGCCGCTACACTTTCTACTTTCGCTCCGAGTAATTCCATTCGGAACACATTTAATTTTTGACGTCTTACATCTTCTTCTCCCATAAAAATGACGCATTCTAATCCGAGAAGAGCACATACAGTAGCTGTTGCAACTCCGTGTTGTCCAGCTCCTGTTTCAGCGACAACTTTTTTCTTGCCCATTCGCACTGCAAGTAGTGCCTGACCGATTGTATTGTTAATTTTATGAGCTCCTGTATGATTCAAATCTTCACGTTTTAAATAAATCTTTGCACCACCGCAATACTTCGTCATATTTTCAGCATAATATAGCGGTGTTTCTCTTCCGACGTACGTTTTTAAATAATGATTTAATTCCTTTTGAAATGCTTCATCTTGCATCGCTTCTTTATATGCTTCTTCTAGTTCTAGTACAGATTGCATTAACGTTTCTGGAACATATCGTCCTCCGTATATACCGTAATGTCCTTTTTCATCTGGATATGCGTAGTTCATTTGGAACACTCCTTCGCTTTTATAATAAATTGTTTTATTTTCTCTACATCTTTCTTTCCTTCTGTCTCTACTCCACTGCTCACATCGACCATGTATGGCCGAACAGTGCGAATTGCTTCTTCTATATTAAGAGCGTTTAATCCACCAGCTAATATCGTTTTCTTTCGCAATTCTTTTGGCATATGCCCAAGTAGTTCCCATGAAAATGTCTTTCCATTTCCTCCATGAAACTTTTCTTTCGGGCTATCAAATAATATATAATCCGTTTCATACCTTTGAGCGTTTTTCATATCACTCTCTGAAGTTACTCCTAGCGATTTTATAGACGGAATATTCAATCTTCTAATTTGATAATTGTCTTCATCCCCATGTAGTTGTACATGTGTTAACCCGCACTCATCTGCAATTTTCTGGATCACTTCTACTGATTCATTTACGAAAACACCGATTTTTAACACGTTGGCTGGAAGCTCCTGAATGATTTCTTCCGCTCTCTTTGGAGTGATTTTCCGCTTACTTTCTGCAAAAACAAATCCGAGTGCATCTGCTCCGTATTCGCAAGCACGTTTTGCTGTTTCCATATCAGTGATGCCGCAAATTTTCACTTTCATATATTCACCTTACAATCTTCAAAAAAATTACTAATAGAAGATGATGTCATAAGTGCCTCTCCAACTAATACACCTTTGGCTCCAGCTCTTTTAACACGGATAATATCTTCTTTTGAATGAATGCCACTCTCACTAATCCAAAATAATTTCTCCTCATTCAATCTTTTTCCAAGCTTTTCAGTTTGGCTTAAATCTACTTCGAACGTTTTTAAATTACGATTATTAATGCCAATAACGTGCGGATTTAATACAATCGCAGTTTCTAATTCCTGTTCATCATGAACTTCAACAATCGCTTCCAATCCTTTTTCTAACACGTAGCTATACAACTCTTTTAACTTCTCTTTCGTTAACGCTGCTACAATTAGTAAAATAATATCTGCTCCCGCTTCATACGCTCTATCGATTTGAATCTTATCAATTATGAAATCTTTACATAAAAGCGGAATGTTACTTTCTTCTCTTGCTGTTTGTAAATCGTGAAACGATCCTTTAAAAAATTGACCATCTGTTAAAACAGATACTGCTCCTGCACCACATTTCTCATATGTTCCCACTTGTTTTCGTACGTCAACGTGTAAATTGATATCTCCTTTTGATGGTGATGCTCGCTTTACTTCTGCAATGACAGTAAACTGCTGTAACGCTTCTACAAGTGAATGTGTCTTTCTTTTTGTTTTTACTGGTGTATATATTTCATATAACTCCGCAACTTCCTTTTTCTTCTGTTCTACAATTTTATCTAAAATCGTCCCCACTTTAGTTCACCCTTTCTAATTTTTCGTTGCTTGCTGCAATTAATAAGTTTAATTTGGTTAATGCTTTTCCAGAGTCAATGCTATGTGCCGCGAGTTTAATTCCTTCTTCAATCGTTTCCGTTTTTCCATTTGCGAAAAGAGCTAGACCTGCATTTAATAAAACGGTATCACGATAAACACTCTTTTCTCCGCTCAATACTTCAAGCGTAATCTTTGCATTTTCTTTTGAATTCCCCCCTCTAATTTCTTCATTTTTCACTCTTGAAAAACCATACTTTTCTGGATCAATACTCATTTCTACTATTTCATTATCTTTTAAAAGGACTACGTGATTTTCCCCTTGTAATGACGCTTCATCTAAAAAACCACTTCCATTTACGACAAGCGCTTGTTTCCGGCCTAACTTTTGTAATACTTCTGCAACTGGTAATAACATATCTCGTTTATAAATACCAACAAATTGTGTTTCTAAATTCACTGGATTTGTTAAAGGACCAATTAAATTAAAGATCGTCGGCACGTTTAACTCTTTTCTTATTTTCATAATGCGCCTTAGTGCTGGATGCATCACTGGTGCAAATAAAAATGCAATGCCCACATGCTCTAGTAAATAATCAATTTCGTTTGGCGTACTACTAATATTTACACCTAGTTCTTCTAATAAGTCTGCACTTCCTGTTTTACTAGAAACAGCACGATTACCATGTTTTGCAACCTTTACACCTGCTCCTGCCAGTACGAATGCTGATGTTGTGCTAATATTAAACGTTTGAGCACCGTCACCACCCGTCCCGCAATTGTCCATTGCTCCTTGTATATGGTTCGAAAACGGCAATGCCTTTTCGCGAAGAGCTCGAACGAGACCGTATATTTCTTCTGCAGTTTCACCTTTCGCTTTCAGTAAGACTAAGAAAGCTGCAATTTCACTTTCTAATATGTTTTCACCTAATAAAAGTAGTCCTGCTTTATACATTTCCTCTTCTGTTAAATGTTGACCCTCCACTAATTTACGAAGATAGTTATTCATACTCTTTCCTCCTCTTTTATTTCTGTTAAAAAGGCACGTATTAACTTTCCGCCTTCTTCTGTTGCGATTGATTCCGGATGAAACTGTAATCCGAAGAGCGGATAATAATTGTGACGGACTGCCATTATCTCTCCGTCGTCCATCGCTGTCGCTAATATGTCAAAACACTCTGGCAAGCTCGTTTGCTCTGCAACAAGGGAATGATAGCGCATTGCCGTTAGCGGCTGTGTAGCGTATGAAAAGATTGACGTTCCGTTATGTTTCACACGCGATGTTTTTCCATGTTTAATACATTCTGCTCTAACAATGTCTCCTCCAAATGCAGCTATGATCGCTTGGTGGCCAAGACAAATCCCTAATATGGGAACGTTCTTATAAAAATGACGGATGACGTCGATACAAATGCCAGCATCCTCTGGTTTTCCTGGTCCTGGTGAAAGTACAATTCCTCTTGGATTCACCTCTTCTAACTGTTCTATCGTTATTTCATCATTTCTTACAACTACAATTTCTTCTTCATGTTCGCCTAACAGTTGATACAAGTTATATGTGAACGAATCGTAATTATCGATAAGTACAATCATTTCATTACCTCCAAAAGCGCTCTCGCTTTATTTAATGTTTCTTCATATTCAGCTACTGGATCTGAATCGTAAACGACTCCTGCTCCTGCCTGAACGTATGCTTTTTCATCCTTTACGACCATCGTTCGAATGGCGAGCGCCATATCAAGATTTCCTGAAAAACTAACGTATCCAACTGCACCAGCGTATACATTTCTTTTTTCATTCTCTAGTTCATTTATAATTTCCATCGCTCTAATTTTCGGAGCTCCAGAAACCGTCCCTGCTGGTAAGCAATACGCTAACGCATCAAATCCGCCCATTTGTTTTTGCAATGTTCCGTAAACTTCGGATACAATGTGCATAACGTGAGAATATTTTTCTACTTTCATATATTTATCTATCGTAACCGAGCCGATTTCACTCACTCTACCAATATCGTTTCGCCCAAGATCTACAAGCATCATATGCTCTGCTCGCTCTTTCTCATTGCCTAACAGTTCTTTTGCGATTTCCTCATCTTCCCTCTTCGTTTTCCCCCTCGGCCTTGTACCAGCAATTGGATTCGTCATCACTTTATCCTCCCTTACTGATAGTAAACTTTCCGGCGAAGAACCGAGTACAACATAATCTTGAAAATCGATATAGAACATATATGGTGATGGATTTGCAATTCGAAGTTTTCGATATAACGCGAATGGATCACCAATACATTCACTTTGTAAACGCTGTGACAGTACAACTTGGAATATGTCTCCTGCTCTTATATATTCTTTCGCCATTTCTACCATCTCACAAAACTCTTTTTCCGTTATAGAAGAAGTAAATGATAATGGGGATTGTATTGTATTTACTTCAGCTTCTTCTCCTTGTAGCACTTTCTCTTTGTATACTCGTATCCTTTCGTATACTTCCTCATAATCTGTTGAATCATCTTCCCTGCATACATATACAAACGACAACTTTTGGCGTAAATGATCGTAAACGATAAACTCACGATATAGTAAAAGGTGTACTTCCGGAATATTTAATGGGTCGTGTAAATCCGCTCCAATGTTTTCATACTGCCGAATGACATCATATCCAATATAACCAACTGCTCCTCCGCAAAATGGAAATGGACTGTCTACTTGTGATGGTGCGATTACTTCTTCTAACACTTGCAGTACGTTACCTTGTAACTTTTCTGCCCGGCCGTAAATCGTTCGTTCCACTTCCGTACCAACGCTTTTCACTTCTCCATAAGGATTACATCCTAAGTAAGAATAACGCCCTTTATCTTGATGAAGCTGTGAACTTTCTAATAAGAATTTCTTCTTCCCTTTCATACGTCTATATAAAGAAATTGGCGTAATGCTATCTCCTTCTTCTTCAGTAATTACTAAAAATGTCTTTCTCTCTCTTTTTTGTTTTATAAATTCTTCTTTCGTCATCATGTCCTTCACCTCGCCCTGAAAAATAAAAAAGTCCTCTACATATCGAAAATATGTAGAGGACGATAAATATACCGCGGTACCACCTCGTGTTGGATGCAAAAGCATCCCGCTTTGTTCAGGTACAAAATTTATACCTTATCCTTGTAACGGCGGAACCCGGGTTGCCTACTGAAAAAAATTGTTCAGCATACCTCTCGTAAGCCCATTCCGTATATGGCACCGTACCGGGCTCCCACCTATTCCCGGCTCTCTGTAACGTCTCCAATATACGTACTCTTCTTACTTAAACGATTTCATTTATTTAATTTTTTATACACAAAAAGGGAGTACTCATCCTATAGAAAGGACGGGTACTCCCGTGGTGCCACCTTAATTCGTTACAAATGTAACGCACTTTACCGTATCAAAAACAATACGTGTCTCTTGTATCGATGAGATCATGTCGCCAAAGCCTACTTCTTTCGTTTCGGTTTGGAAGCTCCGAAGCCCATTCCACATCAATTCCATACTGATTCGCACCAACCATCAGCTCTCTGACATGTTCATCATGTGTACTCTTCTTCATCAACGCTTGCATTTTTTTAAGTTGCACTCATTATAGACCTGACTTTTTTCACAAGTCAATACTTTTTCAAAAATTTTATTTTTCTTTCCTTTCAATATTATATTGACAAAACAACCTCTTTTTATGTAAATATAATAAATACTCTATTAAAAATAAGGTTTTTTGTATGAATATTATATATTAAAAAAGTAAAATGACATCAAAAAACGCTTACATTTCTGAAAATTCATATTTCTATATGGATTTTTCAGAATAATCATGATAGATTATAAAGTGAAACTTTAATCAGTGGGGGGTGTTCATCCCCACTGATTATTAGTTAAATCAATCGGGCATTTACGGGCAGTTAATCTCCCACCTAACTTCCTTGCCCACCCAATTTTAAGGTGGGAGTTTTACTGCCCGTTTATGCGGGATAAATATGCATAACGCATCAAAAGACATGACAAAAGGAAGGGGAACTTCATGAGTACGCAGATGTTAACTTTAACTTCAATCTCTATTTACATGCTCGGGATGTTAGTAATCGGCTATTTCGCCTATAAACGAACGTCCAACTTAACAGATTATATGCTTGGCGGGCGTACACTAGGCCCCGCAGTAACGGCATTAAGTGCTGGAGCATCCGATATGAGTGGTTGGCTTTTAATGGGATTACCAGGTGCAATGTTTAGCGTTGGATTAAGTAGTAGTTGGATTGCGATCGGCCTAACACTAGGCGCATACGCAAACTGGCTTTATGTTGCTCCTCGCTTACGTACCTACTCAGAAATTGCAAATAACTCTATTACTATTCCAGAATTTTTGGAACACCGTTTCCACGACAAATCTCATATGCTACGTTTAGTATCTGGACTTGTTATTATGATTTTCTTTACTTTCTATGTAGCTTCAGGATTAGTTTCAGGCGCTGTATTATTTGAAAATTCATTTGGTATGAACTACCACGTTGGATTATTCATTGTTGCAGGCGTTGTTGTAGCTTACACATTATTTGGTGGGTTCTTAGCAGTAAGTTGGACAGACTTCGTGCAAGGAATCATTATGGTAGTCGCTCTTATTCTTGTTCCTATCGTAACAATTATGAATTCGAATGGACTTGGACCTGCATTTGATACAATCCGCTCTGTAGATCCAACACGTTTAGATATTTTTAAAGGGGCCTCTACTTTAGGAATGATTTCTTTATTCGCATGGGGGCTTGGTTATGTTGGACAACCTCATATTATCGTACGCTTTATGGCGATTTCGTCCGTAAAAGAATTGAAAAGCGCACGAAGAATTGGTATGAGCTGGATGATTTTCTCTGTTGTCGGAGCTATGTTTACTGGTCTTATCGGTATTGCTTACTATTCACAACAAGAGTTAACATTATCTAACCCAGAAACAATTTTCCTTGAACTAGGAAAAATTTTATTCCATCCACTTATTACTGGATTCTTATTAGCCGCTATTTTAGCAGCGATTATGAGTACAATCTCATCTCAGTTACTTGTTACTTCAAGTGCAGTAACGGAAGACTTATATCGTACATTCTTTAAACGCTCTGCCTCTGATAAAGAGCTTGTATTTGTCGGTCGTATGGCTGTACTTGTTATTGCATTAGTTGGATGCGCTTTAGCGTTTAAACAAAATGATACAATTTTAGCTCTTGTTGGATACGCTTGGGCTGGTTTCGGTTCTTCATTTGGACCTGCTATTTTATTAAGCTTATATTGGAAACGTATGACGAAATGGGGCGCACTTGCCGGTATGATTTCTGGTGCCGCTACTGTTATTATATGGACTCAATTCAAATTCTTAAAAGATTTCTTATATGAAATGATTCCAGGTTTCGCTATTAGTTTACTAGCCATCGTAATTGTTAGTTTACTAACACAACCTTCAAAAGAAGTTGAAGAGCAATTTGAGGATTTCGAAAAACAACATCGTCATAATTTATAAAAAAATCTCTGCTGTTATCATAACAGCAGAGATTTTTTACAGTTCGACAATCTTCTTATCAAATTTAACAAATTCTTTATGTTTCGTTAAATTTAACATAACACTACTCCTTTATAGTATGAGTATCAGCACTTATACAGAAAGGGGACTCCAACATGTTAGCAGCTTTCCAGCAACAACAAACACGAAAATTTTCACCTATCACAAATACTTCTGCGTCTTGTTTAAACATGCAACCTAACCCGCCTAAAATTTCAATTGCTCCTTCTGTTATTTCAGTCATCGGTGTTCATATGGAAAAACATAAATTAAAAATAAAAACGGGACAAAACATTGTGTTATCAGCTTCCATTTTACCAATACAAGCAACGAATAAAGAGCTTATTTGGTCAAATATGAATTCTGATATCATCACCATATATCCAAAAGGTGACACCGTAACGATTACTGGAAAAAGTGCAGGTAAAGCAGTCGTAATTGTCACAACTGCTGAAGGCAAATTTCGTGACCTATGTGTCATTCATGTACAACCTTATATGACAAATCCAAAGTAAAAGAGT
Organism: Bacillus cereus group sp. BfR-BA-01441; assembly: GCF_022663075.1. NCBI lineage: Bacteria > Bacillati > Bacillota > Bacilli > Caryophanales > Bacillaceae > Bacillus > Bacillus cereus group sp. BfR-BA-01441. Next base: position 17,826 of record NZ_JAKUEU010000031.1, on the reverse strand, counting down.
GGCTTCGTAGCCACTCTTTTACTTGATTTCAATATTTTAGTTTTTACTTTTTACAAGGTTAATAAAAAATTGGATATAACCATACATTTTTTTTGATGGAAATTCTACTAAACTTTCCCCGTCTTGATTTAAGTCAATGAATCTCCTCCTCTTCCCTATTACAATGAAAACAATATTAGAAAAGGAGGACATATTATGACTGAACGAAAGTACGCCTTATTTGCTAGCACATCTCTTCTTGTTATGGCATTCATTGCATTTTTCTCTTACGGTTTTGTTCATGGAAACCTCGTTATACAAGGAGATGCGAGTACAACATTCCATAATATCCAAACTTCAAATTCACTTTTCAAAGCGGAAGTTTTTGGGTGGATTATCATTTTTATCACTGATATTGTCGCTGCGTGGGCTCTTTATTTCTTTCTAAAACCAATTCATACTAGCCTCTCATTACTAGCCGCTTTGCTTCGTCTTATGTATACAGCTATACTTGGGATTGCTATATTCAATCTAATATTGGCATTATTGCTTTCAAAAAATACAATTGCAAATCCAGAAACATATACAATGTTGTTTCTCAGTGCATTCGAATACATTTGGTCTGTAGGATTGATCATTTTTGGATTGCATCTTTTCGTTTTAGGCTATGTAGCTTTTCTCTCTAAACAGATACCAAAGTTTATTAGTATACTGCTGTTCATTGCTGCTACCGGTTATATGCTAATTCACGTCATGAATACAATGTTTACACAATACGATACAATGATTTCACTCATACAATCACTATTCCAATTACCTATGATTGCAGGTGAATTAGGACTTGCGATATGGCTACTATTGAAAGGTGGTAAACACTCTAATTAAGCCGTTTCTTAATTCTACTTAATGATTCTGGTGTCATGCCAAGATAGCTTGCTAGCTGATATTGTGGAACGCGATGAATTAAATACGGGCGTTTTCGTAACAATGTTTTATATCGCTCTTCTGGTGTCGATGAGATAAATACAGCAAGTTCATCTTGTACTTCACCGAAATTGTACTCGATCATTTTACGCGTCATTTCTTCTAATTGTGAATACTTATTATACATGTCCTTTTCACTATGTAGATCACCAACAACTACAGTACAATCTTCTAAACACGTTAACGTATATGATGAAGATTTATCTTGTTTATGATGGTTGAAATTCGAAATTGCCTGTTCTTCTGTATAAAAATTTGATGTAACTTCTTTCCCTGCTTCATCTATACTATGTTGCCTAACGCATCCTTTTAATACAAAATAACATTTTAACGGAACATTTCCTTGTCTTAGGAGCACTGTTCCTTTTTTATATTCTTCAATTTGTAATTCCCTGAGGATCATTTGCTGTTCTTCTTCACTTAGTGTTGTAAATCTATTCATATACTTCTTTAATATCTCTTCCATTTTCCTCCCCCTTCTACGCCCGCATTTCTATAAAACAAAAAGAGAAGTATCATAACTTCTCTTTTCTCCCCTAACACTATAATTCCTGTGTATACACTGGCTCGTTTACGACATTTTTTGCTGTTCGCTTTTGTTGCTGCATTAAGAAAACAGATACACCAAACAATACGAGCATGCTACCGATCATTTGCATTGCATTTAATTTTTCTCCAAGTAAGAAGAACGCAAGTATAGATGCTCCAACAGGTTCTCCTAAAATACTCATTGAAATTGTCGTTGCATTTACATAATTTAATAGCCAGTTATTAATTACATGTGACACTGTCGGCACAACCGCAAGTAAAAGAAAAACAGTCCAATCCCACTTCGTATAACCTGTAAAGGGTACTTGTAATATAACATTATAAATCCCCATAAAAAGACCTGCGAACGCAAAGACTGTAAAGCTATAAATCCAGTGCGATACTTTCTTCACTGTCGTTTGCCCGATAAATAAATAACCGACAACCGCTATTACACTTAGAAAGGATAATATGTCACCATAAATTGCTTGCTTACTTAAACCTAAATCTCCCCAACCAATGCACATTACTCCTAAAATAGCGATTCCCATCGTTGCAATGGCTGAATATGTTGTTCTTTCTTTAAATAGAAAAAAACCTCCAACTAAAGATACGATTGGTTGAAGTGCCAAAATAATTGTTGAACTAGCAACTGTTGTATGCTTTAAAGATTCAAACCATAAAAGAAAATGCAGTGCTAAAAAGAAACCAGATCCAATTAAAAAGCCCCAATCTTTCATTTGAATCCTATTAAATTCCTCTCTTTTTTTCCATACGATAGGCAGCATAATAAGTACGATAATCCATAAGCGGTACATACTTAATATTGAAGATGGTGCTGAGGACATCTTTACAAAAACTGCTGCAAAGGAAATGGCAATTATAGAAATTGCTAATGGTAGTGCGATTGATTTTTCTTGTTTCAAATCCTGTCTCCCCTCTCACCTGTCAAAAATCCCACTTCATTATATCCGTTTTCTTTCGCAACTTAAATACTAATTTTTTAGATTCTTCGTACCATTATGGTAAAATAGAAATTAAGGCACCAATTAGTGAATATTTCTTTCCTTTTCACTACAAGCGTCGCTCTTACAATCGTTACAGTAAATTTTTATTTAGGGGGATCTACATGAGTCAAACAATAGGGAGAATTGAAGAAATTTCATTTTATAGCGCATCACTTCAAGAAGATGTTACACTTCTCGTTTATTTACCAGTAAATTACACACCACTGCACAAACATACAGTTGTAATTGCACAAGATGGTAGAGATTATTTTCAGCTTGGTAAAGCGCACCGTGTAATTGAGCGCCTTCGTGAAACCGAAGAAATTGACCGTACAATTATTGTCGGTATTCCATATAAAAATGTACATGATCGTAAAGAAAAATATTTCCCAAATGAAGTAAAAAATGCTGCATATATTCGTTTCCTTGCTCATGAACTTGCACCATATATTGATGAAAATTATCCAACGTACCAAATGGGAAAAGGTCGTGTTTTAATTGGTGATTCTCTTGGCGGAACAGTTTCCTTTATGACTGCACTTATGTATCCGCATACATTCGGTAAAGTCGTTATGCAATCACCATTTGTGGATGAGACAGTGATGAACTTAGCAAAAGAATTCAAAGATCCACAGGCGTTAGAACTGTATCACGTCATCGGTACAGAAGAAACGGCTGTAAAGCGTACTGATGGACAAGTATCTGATTTCGTAGGGCCGAACCGTGAGTTAAATACGCTTCTTACAGATAGAAACTTCATCACGCATTACGAGGAATTTGAAGGCAATCATACTTGGAAATATTGGCAGACTGATTTACCGAAAGCCTTCTCTCATATTCTATCAATGAAATAATAGAGAGCAGTATTCAGAATAATTTGATATAATAGATAAAGAGATTTATTTATCTCAAAATCTAACTAGACTTACAAAGGGAGGAATTGGAACATGAAATTAGGCATTGTAATTTTTCCATCTAAAATGATTCAAGATAAAGCGAACGGATTGCGTAAACGTTATGACCCGCACTACGCATTAGTTCCGCCACATATTACATTGAAAACACCCTTTGAGGCGCAAGATGAACAATTAGAGTCGATTGTAAACGAGTTACATACAATCGCAAGTAAAACGAACCCTTTCACCCTTCATGTTGGGAAAGTTGGTTCTTTCGCACCTGTTAATAACGTCCTTTACTTTAAAGTAGAAAAAACACCTGAACTTACTTTCTTAAATGAAGAAATGCATAGCGGGTTATTCACGCAAGAACGCGAATATGCTTTCGTACCTCATTTAACAATCGGACAAGGCTTATCAGATGCAGAGCATGCTGATGTGTTGGGCCGATTACGTATGAAAGATTTCTATTACGAACAACCAATTGATCGTTTCCATCTTCTATATCAATTAGAAAATGGAACATGGACTGTACACGAAACATTCCGTCTTGGAAAGGGGAACAACTAATTTGCACGCACAGATTGTACAAACGGACGAACAACTAAGAGATGCATTCTCTGTACGTAAACAAGTGTTTGTAAATGAACAACGTGTCTCTGCTGAAGAAGAGTACGATGAGTTTGAAGAAACTTCAACACACGTTGTTATATATGACAATGATGTTCCAGTTGGTGCTGGACGTTTTCGCATCCTTGATGGTATAGGAAAAATGGAACGCATTTGCGTGCTAAATTCCCATCGCAAAAAAGGGATTGGAAAAATTGTTATGGATTCTCTTGAAGCGTATGCAAAAGAAAATTCGCTACCAAAATTGAAACTTCACGCTCAAACACATGCTGAAGATTTCTATAAAAAACTTGGATATGTAACAAGTTCTGATGTATTTATGGAAGCAAATATCCCGCACGTTGTAATGATAAAAAAATTGTAATTTGAAAACAGGAGGTGACCCCTCCTGTTTTTTTACATTGCTATTTTCTTTTTCTTCCGCTAAAGTTAAATGTTGATGCTATAGTTTTGAAGGTGAACATATGACACAAGAAAAATTTTCACAAAAATCGTTAACACACGCTGATATTCCGCGTGCGACATATCATATTCCGAAAACATCTACCCATTTAATTATGGAAGAAGATGTAGACGCGGCTTATTTCCGCGCTCTTGAACAACAAAATGTTTTTTTAAACGAAAAACAATTAGAAGCCGTGCGCACAACAGAAGGTCCTGTTCTTACACTAGCTGGTGCTGGAAGCGGGAAAACATCGGTTTTAACAACTCGCGTTGGTTATTTAGTAAATGTAAAACAAGTTCATCCACGAAATATTTTATTACTTACATTTACACAAAAAGCAGCTGAAGAAATCCGAAGTCGTGTTGCGAAGTTACCAGGTATGAATCATGCAGCAAGTAGCTACGTTGTTGCTGGTACATTCCACTCTGTTTTCTTAAAATTACTTCGTAGTCAAGGTTATAATCAGCAAATTTTAGCAAATGAAAAACATAAACAAATTATGATAAAGAAAATCTTAAAAGAATTGCGTTTAAAAGACGATTATGATGCGGAAACGATGCTCGCGATGATTTCACTTGAGAAAAACAAATTAAATCGTCCGAAAGATGTAAAAGCGAAAACACCAGTGGAACAAGAATTTAAAGAAGTATATGAACGTTTTGAAGAGGTAAAACAACGATACAATTATATTGATTTCGATGACATCTTATTGGAAACATATTACATGTTAGAAAATAATGCTCCTTTACTAACTCAATTACAACAACGGTTTCACTACATTGAAGTAGATGAGTTTCAAGATACATCGTATGCACAATATGAAATCGTAAAATTGTTAGCCACGCCAAGAAATAATTTATTTATCGCAGGTGATGACGACCAGGCGATATACGGCTGGCGAGGAGCAAGTCACCAAATTATTTTATCTTTTCCAAAAGAATTTGATAACACAACAATCATTGCACTAAATACGAATTATCGATCCAATCCCTTTATCGTCGGGCTTGGAAATGAAGTTATAAAATTAAATCAAGAACGTTTTGATAAAGAGCTATACTCTGTTCGTGAGGAAGGTGTACAACCTTTTTATGCAAGACCTGCTACGACTCTTGATGAAGCAAATCAAATTTTGCAGCTCATTCAAGAAAAAGTAGATAGCGGTGACCGAAACTATAAAGATTTTTGTTTACTGTATCGCACACATTCTGTAAGTCGTTCGTTACTTGATCAGCTTACCATTCATAAAATCCCGTTTATTAAACACGGGGCGAGCCAATCATTTTATGAACATTCTTTAATTAAGCCTGTATTAGATCATTTAAGACTCGTGATTGAGCCGTTTCGACTAGAATCACTTTCAAACATATTGCCGACGATGTATATCGGACGTGATGATTGTATTTCATTTATTGAACGTGAACAATGGAAATATGGTGAGGGGCGCTTCCCTTCTCTTCTTCATTTCTTACTATTAAATCCAAGCTTAAAACCTTTTCAAGTGAAAAAGGTAAATGAGCGCATCGATTTTATTAAGTTTATTAAAGAATTAGAACCGAAAAAAGCATTAAAAGAAATCATTCATGGTAAAGGAAAATATTTAGAGTACTTACAAAGTAACGATCGTTCTTCCTTTACGATGCATAAAGACATACAAGAAGAAATGTTGGAAGAATTACTGGAGTCTGCAACTCGTTTCACCGATATTCCAGCTTATTTACAATTTATTGACGAGGCGATTCAAGGTCAAAAAGAAATGGAAGCATTAAAAACAAGGCCGCAAAAAGATGCCGTTTCACTTATGTCAATCCATAACGCAAAAGGCCTTGAATTTCCATGTGTCTTTTTACTTGGAGCGAGTGATGGAATCCTGCCCCACACTTCTTCTTTAAAAGATGCAAATGATCGTGTTACGGAAACTTCTGAAGCGTTAGAAGAAGAACGCCGATTACTGTATGTCGCCATTACACGTGCGAAAGAAGAACTTTATATTTCTTCTCCGCAATTTTTCAGAGGAAAGAAATTAGATATATCTCGTTTTTTATATACTGTGCGAAAAGATTTACCTGAAAAGACATCCACTAAATAAGGATGTCTTTTTTTATATCACGTTATGTACATCCCTCCTATATAAATTCCTTGTTTTTATCGTGAGAATTAACGTAATATCAGCCATATTCCACTCATATTGTAATAGTGTATGTCAGAACTCACGAGAAGGAGTGAACATAATGAGCTGCAATTGTAATGAAGATCATCAACATGAGTGTGATTTCAACTGTGTATCGAATGTTGTTCGTTTTATACATGAACTACAAGAATGTGCAACGACAACATGTGGATCTGGTTGCGAAGTTCCATTTTTAGGTGCACATAACAATGCATCAGTAGCGAATACACGTCCTTTTATTTTATACACAAAAACTGGAGAACCTTTTGAAGCATTTGCACCATCTTCAAGCCTTACTAGCTGCAGATCTCCTATTTTCCGCGTAGAAAGTATAGATGATGATGACTGTGCTGTATTGCGTGTATTAACTGTAGTTTTAGGTGATGGTACCGCTGTACCACCTGGTGACGACCCAATCTGTACGTTTTTAGCTGTACCAAATGCAAGACTAATATCAACCTCCACTTGCATTACTGTTGATTTAAGTTGCTTCTGCGCTATTCAATGCTTACGCGATGTTTCTATTTAAAACTAAATAATGAGTTAAGCATGGATTGGGTGGCAGATAATTCTGCCACCCAATCCATGCTTAACGAGTATTCTTATGTAAATTTCTTAAAATTGGGAACTTGTCTAGAACATAGAACCTGTCCTTTTCATTAACTGAAAGTAGAAACAGATAAAGGAGTGAAAAACATGTTCTCTTCTGATTGCGAATTTACTAAAATCGATTGCGAGGCGAAGCCAGCTAGTACACTACCTGCCTTTGGTTTTGCTTTCAACGCGTCTGCACCTCAGTTTGCTTCACTATTTACACCACTATTATTACCTAGCGTAAGTCCAAACCCAAATATTACTGTTCCTGTAATAAATGATACAGTAAGTGTCGGAGATGGCATTCGAATTCTACGAGCTGGTATTTATCAAATCAGTTATACATTAACAATTAGTCTTGATAACTCACCTGTTGCACCAGAAGCTGGTCGTTTCTTCTTATCATTAAATACACCAGCTAACATTATTCCTGGATCAGGTACAGCAGTTCGTTCTAACGTTATTGGTACTGGTGAAGTAGACGTATCCAGCGGTGTTATTCTTATTAACTTAAATCCTGGTGACTTAATTCAAATTGTGCCAGTTCAGTTAATTGGAACTGTAGACATTCGTGCTGCAGCATTAACAGTTGCACAAATTAGCTAGTAAAAAGCGGTATTTCTAATACAGAAATACCGCTTTTTATATATAATAAAAAACACTCACAGTAGCATGAGTGTTTCATTCTTCATATTGTTTTATTGTGTTCTTCTTTTTCCCACAATTGCATCCCTTTTTCTTCACAAATCCTTGTTGTTGTAATTGTTCTTGATATGCCTGTTGTTGTGCTTGGTGTTGTTGCTGTATATGATACCACTGCTGCAGGTCATATGAATTTTGCCTTGGATTATTGCTCACAGCAAACATCTCCTCTACTGTCAATTCTGTCTATTTACTATATGAACAACTCTTTATTTCCGTTCCCTCATTCTTTTAAACTCCGCTTTTTCTCTTATTATGAAAATATATTATTCTCCCATAAAATATCCTGTAATCGTTTCAATGATTGCTGCTGCTCCTGCAATGGCTAATAATGCAAGTAACGGTTCTGCAACGATAGGAATCCAATTATATAAGACTAATAAAAAAGCACTAACCCATACACCTGTACACCAATAACAGCTTAACAATTCGCCAATCCACTTTCTTAATCCTTTACCTTTCACTTTTGTAAACGTTGATACACTTCCATCCGGCTCCGTAATCTCTAATTCATCAATAAATGGTCTTCGCAAAAAGGCTGTAATTTTATCATAAACAATTAAACGAGTGAGCCTAAAAGCAGCTAACGCAAAAATAAAAAATAAAAGCCAGCTTGTAAACAGCATGATTCCACCTTCCCTTATCCTCTTTCGCCTATTTAAAAAAAAAGGTCTTGAGATTGTGACCAAATCTCCTCGACTCCAATATCTTATTAATGTAAATACAAACAAGAAGATAAGGAGTGACATTAATGAGTTGTAACGAAAATAAACACCATGGCTCTTCTCATTGTGTAGTTGACGTTGTAAAATTCATCAATGAATTACAAGATTGTTCTACAACAACATGTGGATCTGGTTGTGAAATCCCATTCTTAGGTGCACACAATACTGCATCAGTAGCTAATACACGCCCTTTTATTTTATACACAAAAACTGGAGAACCTTTTGAAGCATTTGCACCATCATCAAGCCTTACTAGCTGCCGTTCTCCAATTTTCCGTGTGGAAAGTGTAGATGACGATAGCTGTGCTGTACTACGTGTATTAACTGTAGTTTTAGGTGACAGTTCTCCGGTACCACCTGGTGACGATCCAATTTGTACGTTTTTAGCTGTACCAAATGCAAGATTAATATCTACAACTACTTGCATTACTGTTGATTTAAGCTGTTTCTGTGCGATTCAATGCTTACGCGACGTTTCTATCGTAAAGTAAACTAAAAAACTATTGGGGTGGTAGAAGCTTTCTACCACCTTTACATATTTAAAAACCGGCCATACTAATCGATTGGATATCATCTATAGACAGCCTAATATCTCTCATACTATTTTGCGGCATAATAGATACAATACCATTTCGATACGATATGATCGATCCAACATATGAGACTGTAGCTGTTTTTATTCTGCACCTTACTTTCGGAATGTAATGAGGGCGGTTTAGTAAAAAATGAATTTTTTCATCATTATTCATATCCTTAAATGATTTATTATACGGGACAGTTCTTACTGGTTCTGGTTCTTGCTCTTCTTGTTCTATGTGTTCTTCTTTTTCTTCTTCTATTTTTTCTTCCACTTGCTGCTCTTCTTGTTGTTCTTGTTCTATTACCTCTTCCACAGCACTTCTTACAATATTTTCTTGTCTATTACTTTTCTCTTTTTGATCTTCATTTTCAAAGTTTGTCAGGATAATCCTTTTTATTTTCGGTGCAGCAAGTTCTAAACTTACTTGCGTGATATATAACAACGGTTTTCCAACTGTTGAACTTTTATTTTTATTCTTCACACTCGTCCCTCCCACTTCCATACGTAGCTAAATAAATCGTGTACTATTATAGTTATATTCATCACGTGGTAAGAACTTTCGTTAAAAATCGTTCTTTCTAAGAACAAATAAAAAGGACAATCTCAGCATTTAGAGATTGTCCTTTAAAAATTAATATTATATTTATCCTAGGATATGATACCCTGAATCAACATGAATGTTTTCTCCTGTTACACCGCGTGCTAAATCACTGAATAGGAATACTGCTGTATCGCCAACTTCTTCTTGCGTTGTTGTACGACGAAGTGGTGCGCGCTCCTCAATTTCTCTTAAGATTGAGTTGAAATCGCCTACACCTTTTGCAGATAACGTACGAATTGGTCCTGCAGAAATAGCGTTAACACGAATACCGTGTTGACCTAAATCGTTCGCTAAATATTTCACGCTCGCTTCTAATGAAGCTTTCGCAACACCCATAACGTTATAATTTTTCACAACGCGCTCGCCGCCAAGGTATGTTAATGTTAAAATATTTCCGCCTTCTGTCATTACTTTCTTCGCTTCTCTTGCTACAGCTGTTAAAGAGAATGCGCTAATATTTTGTGCAAGTAAAAATCCATCGCGAGAAGTATCTACAAATTCACCTTTTAAGTCATCGCGATTTGCAAAAGCAATACAATGTGCTACACCGTGAATAGTACCTACTTCTTGTTTAATTGTTTCAAAGCAAGCTGTAAGTTCCTCATCATTCGTTACATCACAAGGTAATACAAGTGATTCTTGTCCTTCTAATGTGTCCGCTAATTCACGAACGTTTCTTTCTAAACGTTCTCCTGCATATGTGAATATTAATTTTGCACCTGCATTATGCAAAGAGCGAGCTATTCCCCATGCAATACTTCTTTGGTTCGCAACGCCCATAACAACAAATGTTTTCCCTTGTAATAGTTCCATGATATATCCTCCCAGAAATACTTATACTTGTTATTAGTACCTGATACTATAATTATAGTACCATAAAACCGCTTAAAGGCAAACAAAAAAGTCATTAACAGAAATTTGTTAATGACTTTTGGTTTCTATAAAAAACCGCTCTAATCCTTCTTCCCAAGACGGCATTTGTGAAAAACCATTTAATCGTAGCATGTTATGTTGAAAGATAGAATATTTGGGCCTCGCAGCTGCAGCCCCGAATTCTTCCGTTGAAACAGGTAATACATTCACTTTCATATTGGCGTACGAAAATATCTTTTGTGCAAATTCAAACCAAGAGCATGAACCACTGTTTGATACGTGGTATGTACCGTATAAAGAAGTATGAATGAGCTTATTAATAACCATATTTAAATCCGCCACATACGTAGGAGAGCCAACTTGATCCGCTACAACGGATATTTCATCTCTTTCTTTTCCTAATCGCATCATCGTTTTCACGAAATTATTTCCATATTTACCATATAGCCACGATGTGCGAACGATAAAATATTTATTATGTAACTCTTTGACGAACTGCTCCCCCGCATACTTAGAGGCCCCATATATATTTATCGGCGCTGGACTATGAAATTCGTCGTATCCATCTGGTCTGGCACCTTGAAATACATAATCAGTACTAATATAAACTAGCTTCGCCCCTACTAATTGTGAAGCAACCGCTACATTTCGAGCTCCGATTGCATTTATTCTATACGCAAAATCCTGTTCTTTCTCCGCATGATCTACTTTCGTATAGGCAGCACAATGAATAATTATATGTGGTTTTATTTCTTGTACCACTTGTTGTATTCGGGATATATTTGTCACATCTAATAACTTTTTATCAAATGGATATATATCATATTCTTCAGAGTCTAACTCTTCAAATAGTTGCTTTCCTAATTGACCGTTTGCTCCTGTTATGATAACCCTCTCTTTCATTTAACATGCCCCTTACTGGTCTTTTAGTGATTTCCACCATTCCTTATTCTTTTCATACCATTTCACCGTCTCTTGTAATCCTTGTTCAAACGTGTATTTCGGTTCCCAATCAAATTCATTCTTCATTTTCTCTGCATCAATCGCATAACGACGATCGTGCCCTAAACGATCTGTAACATATTCAATGTCTTTTTTTGTTTTTCCTAAAAGAGTAATAATTTGTTCCACAACTTCTACATTTGTTTTTTCATTATTTCCACCTATATTATATACTTCTCCTACACGTCCCTTATGCAGAACAACGTCAATCGCACTGCAATGATCCGTTACATGTAACCAATCTCTTACATTTAAACCATCACCATATAACGGTAGTTTTTTTCCTTCTAGTGCATTCGTAACCATTAATGGAATTAATTTTTCAGGATACTGGTACGGTCCATAATTGTTAGAACAACGCGTTACTATAACCGGTAATTGATATGTTTTATAGTAAGATAGAGCTATCATGTCCGCGCTCGCCTTACTTGAAGAATATGGACTATTTGGAGCTAACGGCGTTTTCTCTGTGAACTTCCCTGTTTTTCCTAAAGAGCCATACACTTCATCCGTTGATACTTGCACAAGTTTTATATGCGAATATTTTTTAACTAGTTCTAATAAAGTGACCGTCCCAATTACATTTGTATCATAAAAAGGAATCGGATTTTCAATACTACGGTCCACATGTGATTCGGCTGCAAAATTTACAATCACTTGTACGTTTCGCTCTTTTATAACGTGTTCTAATAGCTCTCCATTTTGAATTTCTCCCTTTACAAAAGAGTAATTCGGGTGATCCAGAAGAGATTTTACGTTATTTAAATTCCCGCTATATGTTAAGGCATCGTAATTAATAATTTTATATGTTTCATAACTTTGTAGCATGTAATGAACGAAATTACTTCCAATAAATCCAGCCCCACCTGTCACTAATATATTCATAAACAACGCTCCTACTTAAAAACTATCTTCATATTCCTCTAATAATGGTAATATCTGATCCTTATCGGACAATATAGGATCGGTTACTGGCCAAGGAATTGCTAAATCTTTATCTTCCCAAAGTAATCCTGAGTCATGCTCTGCGCTATAATATTCATCTACTTTATACATAACGATAGTATGCGGAACAAGCGTGCAAAATCCATGCGCAAACCCTTTTGGCACTAGTAATTGCCGATGGTTATCTGCACTTAAAATATATCCTTTCCATTTTTTAAATGTTGGTGATTTTTTTCGTAAATCAACGATAACATCATAAATTGCCCCTTGCATAACTTGAATGAGTTTCGTTTGTGCTTTCGGTTTTTTTTGAAAGTGTAGTCCCCGAATCGTTCCTGCCTTAGCCGAATAAGATACGTTATCCTGTACAAATGAATACGTTATCCCTAATGTTTCTAGCACCTGCTTATTATAGCTCTCTGAAAAAAAGCCACGCTCGTCTCCAAACAACCTCGGTTCTAACAATTTTGCATCGGTAAAATTTGTTTCTACAACTTTCATATTCTCACCTATTCTCCGTTAAACTGTTTCCCCAAATTAATATCACGCGCTAACGTATTCGCCTTTTGAAGCGAAGCATGAGTTCCCGCATCAGTCCACCAGCCGTTCATTTCATTATAAGTAAGTACCCCTCGTTTTAAATACCAATTATTTATATCTGTAATTTCAAGTTCTCCCCGTGCAGAAGGTTTTAATTCTTTAATATAAGAAAAGACTTTCGAATCATACAAATAAATTCCCGTAACCGCATAAGAACTTTTCGGCTCTTTCGGCTTTTCTTCAATTTCAACTATTTTTCGGTTTTGAATATGTGCTACGCCAAATCTTTCGGGATCTTCTACAGATTGCAATAGCACTTTCGCACCTTCTTTTTGATTTGCAAACTCTTCAACATACGGAAGTATATCATCTGAAAAAATATTATCCCCTAATATAACTACCATACGATCATTCCCGACGAAATCTTCACAAAGCCCTAACGCCTGTGCGATCCCGCCCGCTTTATCTTGCACACGATACGTAAAGGAAACCCCAAATTCATGACCACTCCCTAAAAAGCTAACAACATCCCCCATATGCTCTTTACCTGTAATAATCATAATATCTGTAATATCGCATTGTTTTAGCTTATATACCGCATGATAAATCATCGGATACCGACCAACAGGAAGTAAATGTTTATTCGTTACTTTCGTTATTGGATATAATCTCGATCCAGTACCACCTGCTAAAATAATTCCTTTCACTTTGCATCTCTCCTTTATGATGGAGATAATATATCTTTGTAATGTTCTACAAACACTTTCCGGTACTTCTCATATGTATCCGTATCAAACTCATCCCCGTTGTAATGAATACACCATAAATTTGCTTGATTTGGGATACCAATTAAATAACCAGCCCTTTGAAACTCTAAAGACTGTGACACATCATAAAAGTGAAACCCTTGAAACAAATCTTCTCGCCACGGAATATCATACTGCGTTGCCATGAATAAACCATCAATTGCCTGAACTGACAAAAATGGTTGATTACCATAAAAAACCTGATCTAAATTTAATAATTGATAATTCTGTCTTCTATACTCAATCACTTTCCCTACTAAATTTTTTCCTTCCCACCATATCCCGTTATTCGGTAAAAACTGAGCCCCAGCGACTCCTATTAAACCAAGCTTTTCATTTTCTTTAAAAAGAGATATAAGTGTAGAAAACATGTCTCGATTAATAAGATATGTATCTTGATGTATATACACTTTGTATTTCGCTGGATATGAAAGAGCTCGGTTGTATGCACTTGCCATACTTTGCGCATCTCGTATCGGAAAAATTTGCACGACATAACCAGGGGGAACAAAAATGTTTCTTATTTGGCTCTCACATTGTTTGAAAAGCTCCTCATTATTTACACAAACAACGACTAATATTGTATAATCTTTCATTTTTGTCCCCCCTTTTATTCTTCCTTATTTACATCTGACATATAGTGTTCCACAAATATTTTCCGATACTTTTCATAGTTCGTCATATTCACATCAAAATGATAATGGATACACCAAGCATCGCGCTGTACAGGTACACCGACTGTATATCCTGCTTTTCTAAATTCAAATGATTGAGATACATCATAAAAATCAAATCCGTCAAATAAGTCTTCTCGCCACGGAACATCATATTGTGTGGCCATTAATAAACCATCAATACATTCTACAGGAATAAATGTTTTTGATTCATGATACGGTTGTTCTAAACTTGCCATATAAAACAAATCATTCATATAACCAATGACTTTCCCTACAATTCCACGCCCTTCGTTCCATACGCCAGTCGGAGGAACATATTGCGCTCCAACCATCCCAATCATCCCAAGGTTTTCATGTTCCTCAAATAATTGAAGTAATCCGTATAAAAAAGCCCTATTTATAATAAAAACATCTTGATGTAAATACACTTTATACTTCGCTGGATGCGAAATGGCTTGATTGTATCCACTCGTCATACTTTTCGCATTTCGAATCGGCATAAATTGGACAATATACCCTGGCGGTACTAACAATTGCAATATATGTCGAACGCAGTTTGCATACAATTTCCGATCATTTATACATGTAACAAATAATATTGTTTTGTCTGCAGCACTCATAATTGTGATTTTTCAGCTTCAATAATATACTGAAATACAACTGTCTCAGCCATGAAGCCACTTCCAAGACGATATTTTTTACAAATTCCATATAACTCCTCAATAAGCGGCTCATACATTTTATGATCAACATATACACGATCTACTTTACTAATTGAATATCCTGCTTTTAAAAACATTCTTAGCATTTCATTGAATGTAAAGAAACGAATATGTGTTTTATCTAATAAACCATATTCTGTATACGTCCAATTTCCAGCAAGTAAGGGAGCTAATACTGAAATATGAGCAACGTTTGGTATACTTGCTAAAATCACACCATTTTGCTTTATATATGGCTTAACCTTTTCAATCACAGCCCACGGATCAAATAAATGCTCTAATACATCCCCAAATAGGACGCAATCAAATTGCCCCTCCTCATAAGGAAGATCTATTTTTTCTATATCCCCTAAAATAACATGATCTAGTCTTTCCTTCGCTTTTTCTGCCGCCTCTGGAAATGCCTCTATTCCTGATACACGTGTACCGTTTTCTTTAATAGCTGCTCCCAATGCACCGCTCGAACAACCAATATCAAGAACTTCTTTCCATTCCTTTTTTATATGCTTTAATAAATTCGGATTCGCTGCATTATAATAATGCTCGGATTTTTCTTCATATAAAGAACTTTTTTCGCGATTCATTTCACACACTCCTTATGCAAATTGAATTAGAAATATAAATCTCATATGAATTCTATAAAGTGCAGATTTTGTTCATCCCCCAATGATTATTAGCCCGCAAATAGCAGTATAAAATCTTTTATTTATATTGGTTACGTTACTGATACTCTAATATATAACCAATCTATTAGAGTTAGAATAGCGATAAATCATTTCTAAAAAACGAAACCTATTACACTTTATATGGTTTATCAAAAACTCCCCGAAAATATTTACGGTTATATTCAATTGCAGCATTATTCGGAACATAAGAAGCTGCTAATTCATTGTAATAATACGCTTTATCCTGCTCCCCTAACCTGCTATAACAAATACACATTTGTAAATAGGGTAGCCATGTGTAGCTAGCTGGACTATGGAAAGGACTTTCCGTTGCCATTGGTACTTCCGTTGCAAGTTTAAACCAAAATATCGCTTCATTATATTTTTCTTGTTCCATATATATATATCCTATTCTTGTACAATTCTCTCCTCTAGGGACGTCATACCGAAACGACTTCACACAAGATTCGATTGCCTTCTCCCACATTCCGAGCTTCGCATAGCAATCTCCTAGCTTACCACATGCATAAATTTTTTCTTCATACCATCCTTCGTCTTGATTAAGAAATGTTTCATATAGAAGAACTGCATCATCATATTTTTGGTTATCCGTAGATTCATTTGCGTAATAAAATAAATCTCTCGGACTTAATTCTTCACCTGCCGCTACAGTATTTTGAAAAATTTTCAAATTACGATTTGTTACTTTTTTTTCTTTTTTATGTGTAATAGCAACATTACTACTAAAAACCTCACCAGAAATAGCTAAATACTCATGAACCTTTCCAAACCATTGAAATTGTTTTTCACGCTTTACAAGTCGATTTCTTTTTGTACAATATAAAGGTTTCCCGTTAGAATCCATTGCAAGATGATAAGGCATCGAAACAGCATCAATTTTAGGATCTAATTCACTTTTTAAAAGTTTCAATGCTTCTTGAGCATCTTCTAATAAGACGTCATCTGCATCTAGCCACAATATATACTCTTGCGTCGCTTTTGAAAAAGAAAAATTTCTTGCTGCTGCAAAATCATCAATCCACTGGAAATCATATATGTTAGAAGTGTATTTCTCTACGATTTCTTTCGTTCGATCGACGGAACCTGTATCAACTACTATAATTTCATCCACAATTTTTTCAACTGTTTCTAAACAACGGGCTATTGTCTCCTCCTCATCTCGAACAATCATACATAAACTAATTGTAATTCCTTGCTTGTTCAACATAATCACCCTCTTCCAAATCAATCATATGTTATACATATACTAAACTTTCCATTTTTTTAAATTGTTCAAGTAGTTTAAGATTTCTTTTCAATAATTCAAATGTCCGTGTCATTTTCTTTCGGTTTTGCATCTACTATATAATGAACGCTTTATGGAGGTGAATTTATGTCAAATAATAATTATTCAAATGGATTAAATCCCGATGAATCTTTATCTGCTAGTGCATTTGACCCTAATCTTGTAGGACCAACATTACCACCGATACCACCGTTTACCCTTCCGACTGGGCCGACCGGGCCGACTGGACCGACTGGACCTACGGGGCCGACTGGACCTACCGGGCCAACTGGACCGACTGGACCGACCGGGCCAACTGGACCGACTGGACCGACTGGTGGCACTGGGACTACTGGACCTACGGGGCCGACTGGTGACACTGGGGCTACTGGACCTACGGGGCCGACTGGTGACACTGGGGCTACTGGACCTACGGGGCCGACTGGTGACACTGGAGCTACTGGACCGACTGG